>NZ_JBEPAA010000198.1:0-1007 GCF_040298365.1 Kitasatospora sp. NPDC001603 | reverse complement strand
GAGTGGGCCTTGATCGAACCGCATGTGCCGGTGGCTGCCACCGGGCCGTTGCCGCGGCGGGTGAGGGACCAGTTCAACGGGGTGTTGTGGCGGTTTCGCACCGGCAGCGGCTGGCGGGAGGTTCCCGAGCGCTACGGAGCCTGGACGACCGTCTACTCCCGGTTCCGTGGCTGGGCGGCCTCCGGGTTCTTCCAGGTCCTGATGGACGCGTTGATCGCGGAGGCCGCCTCTCGCGGCAAGGTCGGACTGGAACTGGTCAGCGTGGACTCGACGATCGTCCGGGCCCACCACGAGTCGTCCGGACTGGCAGTCGCCGGAGAGACCCTGGACGCGCTCGAGCAGGCCCTGACCGAGGAAAAGGGGGATCCGCTGCCGCGGCAGCGGGCCGTACTGAGGGTCACGCGAAGGCGGGGCCGGACGACGCGGCCGACCCCGCCCAGGTTCGTGCCGAGGCACGGCGTCGGCGCAAGGCCCGGGCCGCGAAAGCCGGACTCGGCCGCTCCCGGGGCGGGTTGAGCAGCAAGGTCCATGCCGCTGTCGACTCCGCGGGCCGACCGCTCGCGTTCGTGCTGACCCCGGGCCAGGCGGCGGACTGCCGCCAGTTCGAGACCGTCCTGGAGAAGGTCCGGGTGCGCGGCCCGGTCGGTCGGCCGCGCACCCGGCCGGACGCGGTGGCCGCGGACAAGGCCTACTCCTCGAAGGCCAACCGCGCCTACCTGCGCAAACGCGGGATCACCGCAGTGATTCCGGAGAAGCTGGACCAGGCGGCGAACCGGAGACGCAAGGGATCCGCCGGCGGCCGGCCGGTCGCATTCGACCCCGAGCGCTACAAACGGCGCAACCACGTCGAACGGTGTTTCCAGAAGATCAAGGCCTGGCGCGGCCTGGCCACCCGGTACGACAAGAGCCCGGAAAGCTACACGGCCGGCCTCCATCTACGCGGATCGATCATGTGGTTGAAGTCCCTGACCTCAACCACATGATCCGAACCTTGAACAGCTCCTAGT
>NZ_JBEPAA010000197.1:0-1019 GCF_040298365.1 Kitasatospora sp. NPDC001603 | reverse complement strand
AACCATTGAGACGCTTTATCAAACGAGTGTTCCCCTTGAGGTTCAAAACCGAAAGAACGTCCATCTCGCAACATCAGATTGCTTAGTGATCGCTTGTTACCTATGGGGCGTACTGCATTTTAGTGAAACACTTAAAGCTAAGCACCAATTGGCTCAAAGTTTATTTCCTAATTTCCTAGAATATTCTCGCTTTGTCCGCCGTTGTAATGCCCTCTTACCGAGTATCCAAGTCATTCGCCAAGCACTCGTCTTTAAAGAGGTTGAAGGAATGAGTGTATCCATTATTGACAGCTTCCCCCTTCCTTTGTGTCAGCCTATTCGTAATTTCAGAAGCAAAGTTCTTGGAGATTATGCAAATGTTGGCTACAATGCTACAAAGGGACAGTACTTCTATGGATGTAAATGTCATGCTTTAGTCAGTGAATCAGGCTATGTCATAGACTACACAATTACTCCTGCTTCAATGGCTGATAGTTCAATGACCGAGGAAGTGTTGAGTCAATTTGGGACACCAACAGTCCTTGGAGATATGGGATATCTAGGTCAGTCACTGCATGATAGGCTGGAATTAAAAGGAATTGATCTAATTACACCTGTCAGGAAGAACATGAAGCAAAAGAAAATCCTTTTCCCTAATTTTTCAAAACGTAGAAAAGTGATTGAGCGAGTTTTTTCTTTTTTGACAAATCTAGGAGCTGAGCGTTGTAAAAGTCATTCGCCTCAAGGTTTTCAATTGAAATTAGAGATGATACTTTTAGCGTATTCTTTACTGTTAAAATCAGCTAAATCACTGGAACCAGAGACTTTAAGATATTCTATCGGGTATCAAGTCATGGCTAAATAATCAACTAGCAATTCGGGTAGGTCAATGTTCTTTTATATTTGAGCGTCCATAAAATGGTCATTTTCTGAACACTCTTCTTTTCTTATTAAGATTATTAAAATCATTTGCATTTATTGTTCATTAACCCGTAATTTATTCTATGTTAATTTATATAAGTGCTTTCAAGTTATGGTAC
>NZ_JBEPAA010000196.1:0-1026 GCF_040298365.1 Kitasatospora sp. NPDC001603 | reverse complement strand
GCCAAGATCCTGATCCTCGACGAGCCCACCGCGGTGCTCGTCCCGCAGGAGGTCGAGGCGCTCTTCGGCAACCTGCGCGAGCTCAAGGCCGAGGGTCTAACTCCTTTTCTTGATGAGATTAACCCTATTTGGTTCTGTTGCGAAGTTTGAAAATCAAACGCGCCCGCTCTGAACTCCAAATATCTTAGGCTGGTATTCCCATTAATACCTTGATTTCAGTAGACACCGAAAAGCCGAAGAGCGTTCCATTTCTTCGGTTCTTTTTATATATTCCTCGAATGGTCTCCATGCCCTTAATCGTGGAAGAGGCTGTACGGAGACTTTGATAAAATTTATTCCGTCGTTTAATAGGTCGATGGTCTTGTTCTATTAAATTGTTAAGATACTTCACAGTTCGGTGCTCTGTCTTAGGATATAAACCCACACTCTGTAACTTTCTAAAGGCGGAGCCAAGAGAAGGTGCTTTATCGGTCACAATTGCTTTCGGCTCACCAAACTGTTTATGGAGTCGTTTTAAGAAAGCATAGGCTGCTTGCGTATCCCGTTTCTTTCGTAACCAGATATCTAAGGTTAAGCCGTCCGCATCAATTGCACGATAAAGATAATGCCAACGTCCCTTAATTTTGATATAGGTTTCGTCCATTTTCCATGAATAGAAGGATTGTCTATTTTTCTTCTTCCAAAGATAATAGAGGACTTTGCTGTACTCTTGCACCCAACGATAAATCGTAGTATGACAAACATTTATTCCACGATCATATAACAATTCCTGAACTTCACGATAGCTTAGATTGTAACGCAGGTAGTAACCAACAGCGACAATAATGACGTCTTTTTTGAATTGTTTGCCTTTAAAATGATTCATTACTCTGTCCTCTCTGTCTTTTTTCTCAATTTTACACTAAAATAGATTTTTTGGAAAACTTTGCAACAGAACCCTTTCGGTTTTGAACCTCAAGGGGAACACTCGTTTGATAAAGCGTCTCAATGGTTGTCAGTAAATAAACAAAAACTTTTGGAAGTGTG
>NZ_JBEPAA010000195.1:0-1114 GCF_040298365.1 Kitasatospora sp. NPDC001603 | reverse complement strand
TGTCGGATTGGCGGAGCTGGACGGCCCCATATCCAGGGACGGGCACGTGCGTTGAGCTGGGCTGTGGCAAGCCGGGTGACCTGGGCGATCTCGTCCGGTCCGGAATAGGACTGCCCGGCGAGGGCGGCCTTGCGGAAGATGCGCCACCAGCCCTCCTGCAGGTTGAGCCAGCACGCGCCGACCGGGATGAAGACATGTTGGATCCGCGGGTGGTCCTCCAGCCAGGTGCGGGTGGACAGGCTGTTGTGGGATGACAGGTTGTCGGTCACCACGTAGATGTCGCCTGTGGGATTCGCGTCCTCGAGCAGCTGGAGGAACTGCTGGTAGAAGGCGCTGTTGCGGGATCGGGCGGTCATCGTGACCTCCTGCCCATCCGCGATCCGCAGTCCGCCGTAGACCCAGGTCTTCTCCGGCCCGCGGGAGTAGTCCAGCGCCGCCTTGATGCGGCGTCCGTCCGGCGACCAGCCCGGTGCCGGCGGGAAGGTGCGCGGGATCACCGGCCCGAGCTCGTCGGCGCACACGACCGTCGCGCCGTCGGGCGGGCTGGTGTACAGGCCGATGATCCGCGTCCTTTTCCCTCGAAGTCCACATCCTTCGAACGCGTCCACGAGCGGGTGCGGCGCCAGCGCACCCCCTCGGCGAGCAGGATCCGCCGCACCTGGGAGCGCCCGACCGCGATCCCCAGTCGTGTGGCCTCGGCCGCCAGCGCGTCCAGCGTCCACTCGGGTGGGCCCTTCTCGTCGGCAGGGGCGAGTTCCCCGTCCGCCTGCCGGATCGGTCGTCCAGGCGGTTCCTGCTTGACCAGCGCGATGATCCGCGACCGCTCGAACTCGGTGAGACGGCGCGGCCGACCGGTGATCGGCCGGTCCTCCAGCCCCTCCAGGCCGAGTTCGTTGAAGCGGTGCAGCCACCACCGCACCGTCTTCGCATGACAGCCCAGCTCCGCCGCGATCCCCGCCACCCGCAGACCGGCCCAGCTCAGTGCGACGACCCGCGCCCGCATCACCAGATCCGCCGGCGCCTTCCGCGCTCCGGCGAGCCTGGCGATCACCCTCTCCTCGTCCGCCTCCACAGCGGCCCGGGCCCGCAACAACCCCGGCACACCCCACCCCCT
>NZ_JBEPAA010000194.1:0-1117 GCF_040298365.1 Kitasatospora sp. NPDC001603 | reverse complement strand
ATGACGGCTTCGGTGCGCAGGGGGTTGATCTCGGAGACGGCGCCGACGAGCGTGGTCTTGCCGACACCGAAGCCGCCGGCGACGACGATCTTCGCGGAGGTGGTGGCGCGGGTGGGGGCGGCCGCGTTAGAGCTTGCGAAGTCCACTGAGGACCCTTTCGAGCAGCGTGACGTCGGGCTGGTTTCCGGATTCGCCGCCGGAAGCGGGCTGGTGGATGGCGACCAGGCCGGCTTCGGCCAGGTCGGCCACGAGGATGCGGGCCACCCCCAGAGGGAGGGAGAGCAGCGCCGACACCTCGGCGACGGACTTGACCTCGGTGCACAAGGTGCAGATCCGCTGGTGCTCGGGGAGCAGGGTGGCCAGGCGCTGCGGGTCGACGTCGGCCGAGACGAGCGCCTCCAGCGCCAGCTCGTAGCGCGGTCTGGTCCGCCCGCCGGTCATCGCGAACGGCCGGATCAGCGGGCCCGAGTCGTAGTCGTCCTCGAACTCCTCGACGTACCCCGGCTCCTGGGCCGGCTCCTGGCCGGGACCGGAGTGGTGCCGGCCGGGCTGCGGGGCGGGGGCGGAGTGCCGGCCGGGGAGGTGGCCGTCCGTCCTGCCCGGGGCCGGCCAGCCGGCCGGGGGCGCGTCGTACGAGGGCTGCTGCCGGCCGTACTGGTCGTACTGCTCCTGCGGGTACGGCTGGCCGTACTGCTGCTGGCCGTACTGGCCGTACTGGCCGTGCTGCTGACCGTGGCCGGCGACGCCGGGTGCTCCGAAGGCGTCATGGCCCGTGCCAGGGTACGGAACGCCGTACTGGCCGCTGCGGTCGTCGGGCGGTGTCACGGTTCCTCTCCTCACAAGGTGCGGCGGTGCGGTGCGAGCTCCGGACGGGTCCGGAGCCGGTGGTGCGAAGGCCGTACAACGTCCGAACCCGAGCCCGCCGAAGCGGGCCCGGGACGGGCGTGGAGGTGCTTCGAATACCAGGACGGTATCCGACGAACCGTCAGTGCAGGAGACTGCCCTGGAGTTCTGCGCGGAGCGCGGGGGTGAGGACGGCGCCGGCGCGGTCGACGAGCAGTGCCATCTCGTAGCCGACGAGACCGATGTCGGAGTCCGGGGAGGCGAGGACGGCGAG
>NZ_JBEPAA010000193.1:0-1353 GCF_040298365.1 Kitasatospora sp. NPDC001603 | reverse complement strand
TGGCGCGGCCCCCCCGCCACTCCGCCCGGCCCCCAGGTGGGCCCACTTCCAAATAACCCGCCCCCCCCCCCCTTACGACACCCGGGTGACTTCCGCCGGGGGTCGGTGACGTACGCGGCGACGGCGGCCGGGGTCGAAGCCGCGGGAGTAATCCTGGGATTACTCGCCCGGGGTCGGCCCCGCCGGCACTTCGTGCAGGCGGTACCAGCCCGACCCGAGCACGCGCCGGCACGCCTGGTCGATGTCGGACCGGAGTTCGAGGTACGCGGCTTGCAGGTCCAGGAAGGGGACGTCCATGCGAGTGTCCGTTCGAGTGGCGGCTTGCGCCCGATGCTAGTCGCGGTTGATCGGCGATCGCAGGTGCACGCGGTCGATCTTGACGGCTGGCGAGAGGTGCGGGGAGGATCTGACCGACGCGGTCCACACGTGGCACCGCGATGCTGTTGTGGGCACAATCGTGCCGGTTGGTAGGATCGATCCACTAGTTCTAGAAATAATTTTGTTTAACATTAAAGAGGAGAAATTACATATGGGCAGCAGCCATCACCATCATCACCACAGCCAGGATCCGGGGGACGAAAACCTCTATTTCCAGTCGGTGAGCGGCGGCCCGGACCTCGCCCACCACACCGCCCGCACCCGGCTCGGGCCCTGGCTCGGTTCGGTCCCCGGCCCGGCGACGGGAGGGGCCACCACGGCCGCCGGGGGTGTCGAGATGGACCTGACCTGGCACGGCGGCGCGGACATCGATCCCGCCCGGCCCGGCAGCGAGCCGGTGGTGCAGGCCCTGTGCGGGCTGATGCACCTCCACGGGCAGGAGGCGGGACGACCGCGCCGGCTCGGGCTGGAAGCGGCCTCGGCCGCGGCCGGAGTGCTGGCCGGCCAGGGCGTCCTCGCCGCTCACGTGGGGCGCGCCCGTGGCATCCCGGTCGACGCCGTGGAGACCTCCGTGCTGCGCGCCGGCACGTTACTCGCCGGCCAGTACACCGCCGAGGCCACCTCCCCCGACCCGTGGGGACCCTCGGTCAAGGGGGACGGCGGCCCGCCGCCGTTCCGCAGCGCCGACGGACCCCTCTTCGAGATCGAGACCTTCGACCCCGCCCGCTGGCTCGCGTTCTGGCGCGACCTCGGCGTGGACACCGCCGTACTGGGCCGCGCCTGGACCGCCTTCCAGCACCGCTACCTCAAGGGCCACTGCCTGCTGCCCGCCGCACTGCACACGGCCGCGGCCGGCACGCCCTGGCCGCGGATCGTCGCGGCCGCTCAGGAGCACGGGCTCAGCCTGTCGGCGCTGCGCGGCTACCGGGACGTACTGGCCGAGCCGGGCTGGTCGCCGGGCCAGCCCCGGCTGGC
>NZ_JBEPAA010000191.1:0-1424 GCF_040298365.1 Kitasatospora sp. NPDC001603 | reverse complement strand
CTCGCGGAGAGCGGGCGGGCCGAGCACTTGGTCCTGGTGTCGCGTCGGGGCATCGAGGCCCCCGGGATGTCGGAGCTGGTGGCCGATCTGAAGGGGCTGGGTGTCGAGGTCACGGTCGGGGCCTGTGACGTGGCCGATCGCGAGGAACTCGCCGGCGCGCTGGAGGGTGTGCCGCTGACGGGTGTCGTCCATGCGGCGGGTGTTCTGGACGACGGGCTCGTCGCTTCGCTGACGCCGGAGCGGTTGGCGGCGGTGATGCGGCCGAAGGTCGACGCGGCGTGGCACCTGCACGAGCTGACCCGTCACCTGGACCTGGACATGTTCGTCCTGTTCTCCTCGGTGGCCGGCGTCTGGGGCAACCCGGGGCAGGCGAACTACGCGGCGGGGAACACGTTCCTGGACGCCCTGGCCGCCCACCGGCGGCACGAGGGCCTCCCCGGTGTGTCGCTGGCGTGGGGCCCGTGGGAGAACGGCATGGCCGGCGGTCTCACCGACGCCGACTGGCGCCGGCTGTCCCGTCAGGGGCTGAGGCCGCTGCCCGCGGCCGACGGGCTCGGCATGCTCGACGCGGCCGCCCGCGCCGCCGGGCCGCTCGTGGTGACGGCCAGGCTGGACCTGGCGGCTCTGCGGAACTCCGGCGAGGTGCCGCCGCTGCTGACCGGTCTGGTCCGCGCCGGGCACCAAGGCTCGCGTACCCGCCGCTCGGCGGGCCGGGCCGCCGTCGGCGCCCAGAACGCGTTGGCCGCGCGGCTGGCCGGGCTGGAGCCGGACGAGCAGCGGGAGGTGGTGCGGGAGCTGGTGCTGTCGCAGGCCGCTCTGGTGCTGGGGATGGCCGGACCGGCCGGCCTGGACGCCGAACGTTCCTTCCGGGACGTCGGGTTCGACTCGCTCACCGCCGTCGAACTGCGCAGCCGACTGAACAATGTGACGGGTCTGCGGCTCTCGGCGACGATCGTGTTCGACTACCCGACACCGGCGGCCCTGGTCGGCCACCTGGTGGGCGAGCTGGTCGGTGGGGCCGAGCCCGTGTCGGCAGGCTCCGCACGGTCCGTGGTCCGTCGCGCGTCGGCCGAGGACGACCGCGTGGTGATCGTCGGAATGGCGTGCCGGTTCCCGGGCGGGGTGTCGTCGCCAGGTGAGTTCTGGGAGCTGCTGGAGTCGCGCGGGGACGCGATCGGCCTCTTCCCGACCGACCGCGGCTGGCCGGGGAACCTGGTCGATCCGGATCCGGATGCGGTGGGCAAGAGCGTGTCCGGTGAAGGCGGATTCCTCTACGACGCGGGGGAGTTCGACGCGGAGTTCTTCGGGATCAGTCCGCGTGAGGCGGTGGCGATGGATCCGCAGCAGCGGTTGTTGCTGGAGGCGTCGTGGGAGGCGTTGGAGGACGCGGGGATCGACCCGACGGGGCTGCGGGGCAGCGCGAC
>NZ_JBEPAA010000190.1:0-1503 GCF_040298365.1 Kitasatospora sp. NPDC001603 | reverse complement strand
CTGAGGACAAGCCCTCGGCCTATTAGTACCGGTCAACTCCACCCCTTACGAGGCTTCCATATCCGGCCTATCAACCCAGTCGTCTACTGGGAGCCTTACCCTCTCAAGGAGGTGGGAGTGCTCATCTCGAAGCAGGCTTCCCGCTTAGATGCTTTCAGCGGTTATCCCTCCCGAACGTAGCCAACCAGCCATGCCCTTGGCAGGACAACTGGCACACCAGAGGTTCGTCCGTCCCGGTCCTCTCGTACTAGGGACAGCCCTTCTCAACACTCCTACGCGCACAGCGGATAGGGACCGAACTGTCTCACGACGTTCTAAACCCAGCTCGCGTACCGCTTTAATGGGCGAACAGCCCAACCCTTGGGACCTACTCCAGCCCCAGGATGCGACGAGCCGACATCGAGGTGCCAAACCATCCCGTCGATATGGACTCTTGGGGAAGATCAGCCTGTTATCCCCGGGGTACCTTTTATCCGTTGAGCGACGGCGCTTCCACAAGCCACCGCCGGATCACTAGTCCCGACTTTCGTCCCTGCTCGACCCGTCAGTCTCACAGTCAAGCTCCCTTGTGCACTTACACTCAACACCTGATTGCCAACCAGGCTGAGGGAACCTTTGGGCGCCTCCGTTACTCTTTAGGAGGCAACCGCCCCAGTTAAACTACCCACCAGACACTGTCCCTGATCCGGATCACGGACCCAGGTTAGACATCCAGCACGACCAGAGTGGTATTTCAACGACGACTCCACAACAACTGGCGTTGCTGCTTCAAAGTCTCCCACCTATCCTACACAAGCCGAACCGAACACCAATATCAAGCTATAGTAAAGGTCCCGGGGTCTTTCCGTCCTGCTGCGCGAAACGAGCATCTTTACTCGTAATGCAATTTCACCGGGCCTATGGTTGAGACAGTCGAGAAGTCGTTACGCCATTCGTGCAGGTCGGAACTTACCCGACAAGGAATTTCGCTACCTTAGGATGGTTATAGTTACCACCGCCGTTTACTGGCGCTTAAGTTCTCAGCTTCGCCTGGACGAATCCAAGCTAACCGGTCCCCTTAACGTTCCAGCACCGGGCAGGCGTCAGTCCGTATACATCGCCTTACGGCTTCGCACGGACCTGTGTTTTTAGTAAACAGTCGCTTCTCGCTGGTCTCTGCGGCCACCCCCAGCTCAGAGTGCAAGACTCATCACCAGGAATGGCCCCCCTTCTCCCGAAGTTACGGGGGCATTTTGCCGAGTTCCTTAACCATAGTTCACCCGAACGCCTCGGTATTCTCTACCTGACCACCTGAGTCGGTTTGGGGTACGGGCCGCCATGAAACTCGCTAGAGGCTTTTCTCGACAGCATAGGATCATCCACTTCACCACAATCGGCTCGGCATCAGGTCTCAGCCTTAATGAGTGACGGATTTGCCTATCACTCGGCCTACACCCTTACCCCGGGACAACCACCGCCCGGGCTGGACTACCTTCCTGCGTCACCCCATCGCTCACCTACTAC
>NZ_JBEPAA010000189.1:0-1535 GCF_040298365.1 Kitasatospora sp. NPDC001603 | reverse complement strand
CGTGTTCGTCATCGTCATCGTCGCCTTCGTGTCGGTCGTTCCCGCCGTGCGGACAACCACCAGACGCGAGCTGCCCTCCCGTTCGTGACACGGGGCCGAAGTGACCCGCGTCACACCGCCGAGAGGAGTGCGCGGGCGCGCGGCACAAGCCCCCCGAGTGCCGCGACGCAGAGCATTCAACCATGATCGACTCGGCGTCGCGGGGGAGCCGGGGAACGGCGGGGCCCGCAGGTCGGCGGCGGCTCCGGTCCCTCCGCACGCCGCCCGGCGGCGGCGCGCCGCCTGGCCGGCGCCGGCCTTCGGAGGAGCTCCGGAGGCGTCCACTAACTTCCCTGTGTTCTTTCGAAGTTGGCCGCCCGAGTGGGATCGGCCCGGTAGGAATGGGGGCGCTCGGCCCGCCCGGGTCGGGCGGAGGGGCGCGGGGCACGGAGCCGGCCGCGCCCGGGTGCGGCGGGGGTGTCACCCCTCGACCGCCGTCACTCCGACTCCCGGCTCACCGGTCGAAGAGGCGCGATGCGTTCGTTCACCGAGACCCTGCCCGCCCTGCTCGCCGTCGCGGCACTGACCGCCACCACCACCGCCGCCGTTGCGCCCGCCGCGACGGTGTCACCCGAAGGGGCCGGTCCGGTGGCCGCCGACAGACCGCGGGGTCTGGAGGTCGCCGTCCCGGCCTACGTCCTGCCCGGCGACCCCATGCTCGCCGGTCTGCCGACCACCCACCCGGCGCCGTCGATCGTCATCCTCAACCCCTACAACGGCTACGCCCCGTTCGACGCCACCTGGCAGGCGCGCGCCGACAGCCTGCGCGCCGCCACCACCGCGCACGGCGGCCGCACCCGGGTCCTGGGCTACGTCGACACGGCCCACGGCACGCTGCCGCAGGCCGTGGTCCGGGCCACCGTGGACAACTACGTCAGGACCGCCGACCACCGGCTGCACGTCGACGGCATCTTCCTCGACCAGTCGCAGCGGGACTGCGGAGCCGGCAACGCCGACCGGGACTACTACGCGGAGCTGCGCGGCTACGTCCAGGAGGCCGTCTACGCGGTGGCGCCGCAGGCCCGGGACCTGGTGGTGGACAACCCCGGCACCGCGGTCGCGGACTGCTACCTGGAGCCCGGCCACCGTACGGCCGACGTCTTCGTGACCTTCGAGGGCAGCGGTGCCGACTGCGCCGGCGGCTGGCTGGGCGGCAACGTCTTCAACCACGCCGCCGGCTACTACTCCGGCGCGACCCTCGATCCCAGCGGCACGGCGTTCTGGCACCTGGTGTACGACACCCCGGACGCGACCGCCATGCGCGCCACCCTGGACACGGCCTTCACCCGCGGCGCCGGCTACGTCTACACCACCGACGACGAGCTGGACATCCCGTGGGACGCCGCCCCGGGTTGGGGCTTCGCCACCGAGACCGCCCACGCGGCCACCAAGGGCTGACGGGGGGTCTGCCCGTCGCCGGGGCCCGGGCGCCCGGGCCCCGGCGGCGGCGGGGGCCCCCCCCGGGGGGGGGGCACGCCGGCGCCAGGGCACGGGGC
>NZ_JBEPAA010000188.1:0-1598 GCF_040298365.1 Kitasatospora sp. NPDC001603 | reverse complement strand
CCCGCAGAACGGCTGCATCACCGCCCAGGCGGGCATGGGCTTCTTCTGCGACTACGTCCGGCACGTGGTCAAGCAGGACCCGGCGTTCGGCAAGAGCGTCGCGGACCGGAAGAAGTTCTGGGACCAGGGCGGCCTGAACATCTACACCACCCTGGACCCGGACAAGCAGGCCGCCGCCCAGAACGCGGTGACCTCCAAGGTCAAGGTCACCGACTCGGTGTCGGCCGCCGCGACCATGATGGAGCCGGGCAGCGGCAAGATCCTGGCGATGGCCCAGACCCGCCCCTACGGCCTGGACCCGAACAAGAACCAGACCGTCGTCAACCTCAACGTCGACGCGGCGATGGGCGGCGGCAACGGCTTCCAGACCGGATCGACCTTCAAGCCGATCCTGGCCGCGGCCGCGCTGGAGTCGGGGATGTCCCCCACCCAGCCGTTCCCGTCCGAGAACAAGATCGACTACCCGTCGATGTCCACCTGCGCGGGCACCTGGAAGAACACCGACAAGCCCAAGGCGACGGTGAAGAACGAGTCCACCTCCGAGGTCGGCCCGTACGAGCTCAAGCAGGCCATGGCACTGTCGGTGAACACCTACTTCGTGCAGATGGAGCAGCAGGTCGGCCTCTGCGCGATGAAGCAGATGGCCAACAAGCTCGGCATCACCCAGTCCGCGAAGGGCGACGCGTTCCAGGAGGTGCCCTCGATGGTCCTCGGCACCCAGGAGCTCTCGCCGCTGACCATGGCGAACGTCTACGCGACCTTCGCCGCGCGCGGCAAGTACTGCACCCCGATCGCGATCAACAAGATCAGCACGGTCGACGGCAAGGACGTCAAGGTCCCGCAGTCCACCTGCAGCCAGGCCTTCTCCGAGCAGACCGCGGACGCCCTCAACACCGTCCTGCTCAACGTGACCGAGAAGGGCACCGCGGCCGCCCTCGGCCTGGAGGACGGCCGCCAGATCGCCGGCAAGACCGGTACCACCGACGAGAAGAAGGCCGCCTGGTTCAGCGGCTACACCCCGTCCCTCGCCACCTCGGTCTGGCTCGGCGGCCCGGCCGGCGGCGTGAAGATGAAGAACATCACCATCGGCGGCAAGTACTTCCCCGAGGTCTTCGGTGCCGACGGCCCCGGCCCGATCTGGCAGCTGGCGATGAACCAGGCGCTCAAGGGCTCGCCGAAGGACCAGATCCAGACCATCAACATCCCGGACCCGGCGCCCAAGCCCGACCCGAACGCGACCGCGCCGGCCACGCCGCCGGCGGGCGACGCCGCCGCGGCCGGTGGCGGCACCCCGGGCGGGAACCCCGGCGGCCAGCCGGGCGGCAACCCCGGCGGCGCCACCAACGCCGGCGGGATGATCGGCGGCGGCTTCACCTTCCCGCCGGGGATCATCGGCGGCGGGAACGGCAATGGCAACGGGAATGGGAACGGCGGCCGGCACTGACCGACCCGCACTGACCGGCCCGCACTGACCGGCCCGCACTGACCGGCCGACAGCCTGGGACACCGAGAGGGGCGCCCGCCGAGCGATCTGCTCGGAGGGCGCCCCCCGCGGTGGGGCGGGGGGGGGGGGGGCGGGGGGGCGGCGCCGGCCCCGG
>NZ_JBEPAA010000187.1:0-1613 GCF_040298365.1 Kitasatospora sp. NPDC001603 | reverse complement strand
CCGCCGCGAACGGAGCGATCTTCGCCTCGGCCAGCGAACGCACCGCCTCACGCAGCATCTCGTGCTCCTCGGAGATCCGGAAGAGATCGAAGTCCTGGCTCATGATCGGCACTCCTGTTTCGCGACGGTACTCAGTACCCTTCATTATGCATGCGCGTAGCGAAAAGGGAACTCAGTGCCTTCCCAGGGCGGTACTGAGTTCCCTATCCTTTTGCTGGCGTACGGAGGCCGCATCGCGGACGTACGCCGAGGACACACCCCGGCCGCCCGCCGGCCGTACGCCGGCGACGCACAGCGAGCCGGCAGCCCAGTCCGAGTGCAGGGAGATGACACCGTGGTCCACTCAGCCATCGACGCCGACATCGACAGCACCCCGCTGTACTTCCAGCGCTGTACGTGGTGCAGCAACCCGACCTTCCAGCGGCTGCTCTGCCCCACCTGCGGCTCCACCGACCTGCGCCTGGAGCGCAGCCAGGGCACCGGCGTGGTGCGCCGGTGCGCCGTCGAGCAGGCCAGGACGCCCCTGGCCCGGCAGAAGTCGCTGATCCGGATGGCCGAGGGCTTCGACGTCTGGTGCATCGTCAGCGGTCTGCGCAGCACCGTCCCGGTGGGCACCCGGGTCCGGCTGACCCCGGCCCCCGACTCCGACCAGCCGGAGCTCACACTGTTGCCGCAGGAGGAGCCGGAGCGGGTCCAGCCCGCCGAGCCGCGCCCGCTGCCGCCGAGCCAGGGCGGCTTCACCCAGCACCTGGCGGCCTGCGCCGAGTAGTCCGCACACGTGCCGCGGGCGTCGCGGAGCAGGCCTGGACCACCTGCGGGACGCACGCCGCGCGGGGCAGCAGCGCATACGCCGGAGGGCGTGGCACCGGGTACTCGGTGCCACGCCCTCCGGCGCGTCGTGCTCGGCCGTCCGGTCAGCCCTTGCGGGCCTGGACCTCGCCGGTGAGCTGCGGCAGCACGGCGAAGAGGTCGCCGACCACGCCGTAGTCCGCCAGCTCGAAGATCGGGGCCTCCGGGTCCTTGTTGACGGCCACGATGGTCTTCGAGGTCTGCATGCCGGCCCGGTGCTGGATGGCGCCCGAGATGCCGTTGGCCACGTACAGCTGCGGGGAGACCTGCTTGCCGGTCTGGCCGACCTGGTTGCTGTGCGGGTACCAGCCGGCGTCGACGGCGGCGCGCGAGGCACCGACGGCCGCGCCCAGCGCGTCGGCCAGCTCCTCGACCACACCGAAGCCGGCCGCCTCGCCGACGCCGCGGCCGCCGGAGACCACGATCGCGGCCTCGGTCAGCTCCGGGCGGCCGGAGGAGACCCGCGGGGTGCGCGAGGTGACCTTGGCGGCGTTGCCGGTGAACCCGACGGTGACGTTCTCCACCGCACCCGCGGCCGGAGCGGCCTCGGGGGCCACCGCGTTCGGCTTCACCGTGATGACCGGGGCGCCGTTGCTGACGCGCGAGTCGACGGTGTACGAGGCGGCGAAGACGGCCTGGGTGGCGACCGGGCCGTCGGCGCCGGCCCGGAGGTCGACGGCGTCGGTGATGATGCCGGAGCCGATCCGCAGCGCGACCCGCGCGGCGACCTCCTTGCCCTCACCGGAGGAGGTGACCAGCACCGC
>NZ_JBEPAA010000186.1:0-1914 GCF_040298365.1 Kitasatospora sp. NPDC001603 | reverse complement strand
CAGCCCCGGCTGGCCCCGCTGCCCGCGCCCCGCGGTGGCAGACCGGCCGCCGCACCGCAGCGCGCCGTGGCGGGCCGCGCCGGGGACCTTCCGCTGGCCGGGATCCGGGTGGTCGAGGCGACCAGCCGGGTCCAAGGGCCGCTCGCCGGGCAGCTGTTGACCATGCTCGGGGCCGACGTGACCTGGGTCGAGCCGCCCCAGGGCGACGCGAGCGGGATGGGCGCCCTGTACCACCGCGGCAAGCGGCGTACGGGCCTCGACCTGAGCCGTCCGGCCGGCCGGGACGCGCTGCGCGAACTCATCGCGGAGACGGATGTCTTCCTGCACAACTGGCGCCCCGGAAAGGCCGCCGAGTGGGGCTTCGCCGCCGGGGAACTGGCCCGGACGAACCCCCGGCTGGTCTTCGGCGAGGCGTCGGGATGGGGCCCGCACCTCGACCGGCGCGAGGTGATCGGCACCGAATTCATGGTGCAGGCCTACGCCGGGGTGAGCGAGGGCAACACCCCGCGGCACGAGCGCCCGGCCACGACACGGGTGCTGCTGTGCGACATGTTCGGTGCGCTGGTGGCCTGCGAAGGGGTGCTGGCCGGTCTGTACCGGCGGGAGCTGTCGGGCCACGGCTGGACGGCCGAGTCCTCGCTGCTGACCGGCGCCATGGCGCTCCAGTCCCATGTCGTCCTCGGCCGGGCCACCGGCGACGAACCCGGGCGCAGCGACGGCCGGCCGGTGTGGGGCGCGATCGACGAGCCGGCCGGGACCGCGGACGGGTACCTCATGGTTAGCGCCGACGACGACCCCGCCTACCAGGCGCTGTGCGAGGTGCTGGAGGTGCCTCCCGGCCGGCGCGGCGAGCGGGACGGCCGGCTGACCGCACGCCTGCGCGAGGCCCCGGCGGCGCAGTGGGAGAAGCTGCTGACCGAGGCCGGTGTGCCGGCCGCCGCGGTCTGCCGGGACCTGTCCGATCCGCCGCGGGACCCGCGCCTCGCCCCGCTCTTCGAGCCGTTCGCCGGTGGCGGGCAGGCGCCTGTCGCGCCCTGGCTCTTTCACTGAAAGCTTGATATCGAATTCCTGCAGGTCCCCGGGGATCGGTCTTGCCTTGCTCGTCGGTGATGTACTTCACCAGCTCCGCGAAGTCGCTCTTCTTGATGGAGCGCATGGGGACGTGCTTGGCAATCACGCGCACCCCCCGGCCGTTTTAGCGGCTAAAAAAGTCATGGCTCTGCCCTCGGGCGGACCACGCCCATCATGACCTTGCCAAGCTCGTCCTGCTTCTCTTCGATCTTCGCCAGCAGGGCGAGGATCGTGGCATCACCGAACCGCGCCGTGCGCGGGTCGTCGGTGAGCCAGAGTTTCAGCAGGCCGCCCAGGCGGCCCAGGTCGCCATTGATGCGGGCCAGCTCGCGGACGTGCTCATAGTCCACGACGCCCGTGATTTTGTAGCCCTGGCCGACGGCCAGCAGGTAGGCCGACAGGCTCATGCCGGCCGCCGCCGCCTTTTCCTCAATCGCTCTTCGTTCGTCTGGAAGGCAGTACACCTTGATAGGTGGGCTGCCCTTCCTGGTTGGCTTGGTTTCATCAGCCATCCGCTTGCCCTCATCTGTTACGCCGGCGGTAGCCGGCCAGCCTCGCAGAGCAGGATTCCCGTTGAGCACCGCCAGGTGCGAATAAGGGACAGTGAAGAAGGAACACCCGCTCGCGGGTGGGCCTACTTCACCTATCCTGCCCGGCTGACGCCGTTGGATACACCAAGGAAAGTCTACACGAACCCTTTGGCAAAATCCTGTATATCGTGCGAAAAAGGATGGATATACCGAAAAAATCGCTATAATGACCCCGAAGCAGGGTTATGCAGCGGAAAAGATCCGTCGACCTGCAGCCCGGGGGATCCACTAGTTCTAGAAGCTCTGCATTAAT
>NZ_JBEPAA010000185.1:0-1917 GCF_040298365.1 Kitasatospora sp. NPDC001603 | reverse complement strand
GCCACCCGGGCGACGGTCAGCAGGGTGCCCTCGACCGGCTCGGCGACCGCCTGGTAGGCGGCGTCCGCGGCCCCCTGGAGGGCGGCCCGCACCCGTTCACGAAGGAGCGCAACCGCATGGCCCTCACCGGGCGAACCGCCCTGCTCGCCGCACTCGGCGCGCTCGTCGTGGGCCTGCTCCTGCCGTCCTGGGGCGGGATCGCGGCCGTCACCGGCACGGTCCTGCTCGCCGTCGTCGTCGACCTGGTGCTCGCCGCCCCCGTCCGCGGCCTGCGGATCTCCCGGGGCGGCGACACCACCGTCCGGCTCGGCGAGCCGGCCACCGTCGAACTGACCGTCACCAACCCCAGTGGCCGCCCGCTCCGAGGCCGCGTCCGCGACGCCTGGGCCCCGTCCGCGTGGCGGCGCGGCACCGAGATCGCCGCCTCCCGGCACACCCTGCGCATTCCCGGCCGCGAGCGGCGCCGGGCCACCACCGTGCTCACCCCGACCCGGCGCGGCGACCACCACGCCCAGCGGGTGACGGTCCGTTCGCTCGGCCCGCTCGGACTGGCCGGGCGCCAGGGCTCGCACCTCGTCCCCTGGACGGTCCGCGCCCTGCCGCCGTTCAACAGCCGCAAGCACCTGCCGTCCCGGCTCGCCCGGCTGCGCGAACTCGACGGCCGCACCTCCGTCCTGACCCGGGGCCAGGGCACCGAGTTCGACTCCCTGCGCGAGTACCTGCCCGGCGACGACATCCGTTCCATCGACTGGCGCGCCAGCGCCCGCCGGAACACCGTCGCCGTCCGCACCTGGCGCCCCGAGCGCGACCGGCACATCCTGATCGTCCTGGACACCGGCCGCACCTCCGCCGGCCGCGTCGGCGACGCGCCCCGCCTGGACGCCTCGCTCGACGCCGCGCTGCTGCTCACCGCGCTCGCCACCAAGGCGGGCGACCGGGTCGACCTGCTCGCCCACGACCTGCGCAAGCGCGTCTCGGTGGCCGGCCGCTCCCCCAGCGAGATCCTGCCGGCCTTCACCAACGCGATGGCCGTCCTGGAACCGGCCCTCTACGAGACCGACATGCGCTCGCTCGTGGCGACCGCGCTCAAGATGGCGCCGCACCGCTCCCTGATCGTCCTGCTCACGGGCCTCGACGCGGCCCCGGTCGAGGACGGGCTGCTGCCGCTGCTCCCGCTGCTGACCAAGCGCCACGAAGTGGTCCTGGCCTCCGTCTCCGACCCTCACCTGGACGAACTGGCCACCGGCCGCGGCACCGTCGAGGCCGTGTACGGCGCGGCCGCCGCCGAGCAGACCCGCGCCGACCGCCGGCTCACCGCGGACCGGCTCACCCGGCACGGCGTGACCGTCCTGGACGCCCCGCCGACCGCGGTGGCCCCGGCCCTCGCCGACACCTACCTCGCCCTCAAGGCCGCCGGCCGCCTCTGAGCCCCCCCGGCCGTACGGCCGGTGTGAGACCGCATGACTGAGCCCCCGCCACATCCGTGGCGGGGGCTCAGTCGTACGCCTTGCCCGTGGACGGACGTCCGGTCAGCGGGCGCCCTGACGACCGCTTCGGCTGCTTCGGCCGCTTCGGGAGGGTCTCTGTTCCTGGTGCCCTTGACGCCCTGGGGTGGCCACTGACCGCCCACCGCTCTGCCTGCGGTCGAGCGAGGAGGCCTGCTTGCCCCCGGGCTTGCTGCCGTCCCTCACCACCGGCGCCTGGTGACCTCGCTACGAAGTGCCGCCTGCGGCCCGCAGCTTGCCCTTATGGCCCCGGCCGACGCAGTATTCACGGCTCGGCCTCGGAACGATTCGCCCTGGAAACGCAAAGAACCCCCCGGTCCGTACGGACCGGGGGGCTCTTTGGAATGATTGTTCGGCGGCGTCCTACTCTCCCACAGGGTCCCCCCTGCAGTACCATCGGCGCTGTGAGGCT
>NZ_JBEPAA010000184.1:0-1975 GCF_040298365.1 Kitasatospora sp. NPDC001603 | reverse complement strand
GCGGCCGCCTCGCTCATCACACGTCCCTGTCGATCCAGCACCGGCGTGGCCCCGGCCGGGCCCACGTCCGCGTACCGCCGCAGCCGAGGCGGGTACGGGAAACGTCCGCCTCGCGCCGCACGGCAGGTATCGCGGCCCTGTTCACGGTAGGTCACGGGCCCCGCGACGCACATGAGTCCAGCGACTGATCGGCACCGGGCCGCATACGACCACAGGAGGAGCCGCGCCACCTCCCGTGGTCGCAGGCCGGCCGCTGGTCCGGCGCAGTCGGTTGCCACCGCGGTCGTACGGGGCCCGCTCCGGACGACGACCGCGGTCGTACCCGGCGACGACCCGGGATCGATGTGGCGGCGCAGGCCCGGCGCCGACGATGGGCGGGTGACCGAGATCATCACGGGGCTGTCCATGTCCCCCCTGGAAATAGTTGTCCTGCTGGGCGCCGTCGCCCTGGTGGTGGTGCGCTGGCTGCCCCCCGCCGCCCGCCCGCGCGTCACGATCGCGGCCGGGGCGGTCGAGGTGCTGTCCGCGATCCTGCTGGCCGTGGCGGGAGTCCGCTGGCAGATGCTGCCGGTACTGGCGGGCGCCGCCTTCGCGTTGCCGTTCGCCGTCCTTCCCCTGCGGCGACGCCGTACCGGCCGGCCCGCGTGGCGGGCCCGCTGGTGGCTGGCGCTGCCCGGATCACTGGCCTGCGTCGGCCTGATCGCCACCGGACCGGCGGCCGCCTGGGCCTTCCCCGTCCCCGTCTTCCCCGAGCCGTCGGGCGAGTTCGCGGTCGGCACCCGGGTGGTGCAGTGGACCGACCCGCTGCGCCCCGAGACCTTCACCGCCGACCCGGACGACCGGCGCACGGTCGTGGTCCAGCTCTGGTACCCCGCGCAGCGGAGCCCCTCGGGCACGCGGCGGGCCCAGTACCTCGGACGCACGGAGCAGGAGGCGCGTACCGTCTCCGACGCCCTCGCCCAGGGGGTCGGCCTGCCGGGCTTCCTGGTCGACGGGGTTCCGCGCGCCCGCTCCCGCTCGGTCTTCGACGCCCCGGTGGACGGTGGCGGGGGCCGGTTTCCCCTCGTGCTGTTCTCTCCCGGGTCGGGCGGGGTGCGCACCCAGAACACCGCCTGGGCGGAGGAACTGGCCAGCCACGGGTACGTGGTCGCCGCCCTCGACCACCCGTACGACTCCGCCGCCGTCGTCCTCGCCGACGGCCGGACGATCACCACCGAGACCGCCTCCAGCGGCGACCCGGACGAGGACGAGAAGCTCGCGGCCGGGTGGACCGCGATCCGGGCCGCCGACCTCGGCTTCGTCCTCACCCAGTTGGACGGTCTGGACCGCGGTGCGATCGCCGACCCGCTGAACGGACGCCTGGACACCGGCCGGGTCGCGGTGGCCGGCCACTCCATGGGTGGGGCCGCGGCGCTGCAGGCGGCCCGGCAGGACCGCCGGTTCGACGCCGTCATCGACCTGGACGGCTTCCCCCACGGCCCGACCTCGCCGTCCCTCGTCCAGCCGGTGCTCGCGCTCACCCAGGCCATCACCCCGGCGACCGACGCCCGCTACCTGCCCCGCCTCACCGAGGCGCTCGGGTCCAGTACCGCGACGAGCTACCGGCTCACCGTCCCCGGCGCCGCGCACCTCACCTTCATGGACGGCCCCCTCTATCTGCCGCCCGTGCCCTCGATCGTCGGCACCCTGGGCCGCGCCGAGAGCCCGCGCGTCGTCGCCGCGGCCACCCGCGCCTTCCTGGACGCCGTCCTGCGAGGCGCACCCGGCGACCAGGCCGGCGACCTGGCCGCCGTCCTCCGGGCGTACGGCGAGCTCAGCGTCCACCGCCCCGGATAGCCGCCGCCGAAGAACCGCTGAGCAGCGTTGGCCGGGGGAGCCGGGCGAGCGTGGTGAGCTCGTGCGGGGTCGGGGGGGGGGGGGGGGCGGGCCCCCCCCCCCCCGCCCGGGGGCGGCGGGGCGGGCGAAGCGCCGTTCG
>NZ_JBEPAA010000183.1:0-1981 GCF_040298365.1 Kitasatospora sp. NPDC001603 | reverse complement strand
GGGCGGCGCGGGCGTCGCCGTCGGCGTCGGCGGCCATCGCCTCCAGGACCGACCGGTACATGGCGCCCAGCCGCTCCAGGTTCGCCGCGGTGAAGGACTCCGAGGAGCCGCCCAGCTGAACGGCGCCACCGCTGGCGATCGCGTTGAGGGCGAACTCCGTGGTGCCCTGGTTGAGCGAGGCCTCGACATCCACCGCGTCGGTGTCGACCTGGTGGAAGTCCTGGAACTCGAACATGACGTTGATCAGGTCGCTGTTCCCGGCGGCGCGCTGGACGGCGGGCAGCGGGTAGCGGCGGTGGGACCAGATGGCGGTCTCCGTCGCATGGGTCCGCTCGACCAGTTCGCGCCAGGTCTTCGCGCCCCGAGTGGTCGGGAACGGAAGGGTGTTGAGGTGCATGCCGAAGACCCGGTCGGCGCCCGGTGCCTCCAGGCGGCCGTGGTAGACGACGCCGGTGTGGAAGGCGTCCTCGGCGGTGAGGCTGCCGAGCACCTTGAGGTGCGCGGCCAGCATGACGCTCTTGAGCGAGGTCTTCGCCTCGGTCGCGAGCTTGCGCAGGCCGTCCTCCAGGTCCGCGAACGGCACCCGGGCCGTGACGGACTCGCCCGGGTCGCCGCCCCAGGTGGCGGGCAGGGCCAGCGGGCTGTGGGTGTCGACGACCTGCTGCCAGAACTCCTGGGTCTGCGGGTCGGAGAGCGCGTCCTGTTCGGCGGCGATGTAGTCGGCGTAGCGGACCGACGGCATCTCGTGGGCCGCCGGCTCAAGGCCGTCCCGCAGCGCCTGGTAGGTGCTGAGGAACTCCATCAGCAGCGAGTTGATCGTCCAGCCGTCGGTGATCACGTGCAGGTGGCTGACCGTCAGGCGCCAGGCTTGGTCGGACTCGACGTGCGCCGCGAACCGCATCAGCGGGGCCGTGGTCAGTTCGAAGCCCGTGCCGTTCTCCTGCTCGACGTAGGCCCGGGCCTGCTCGGCGATCGCGGCCTGGCTCAGACCGCGCAGGTCGTGGATGGCGACCGGGATCTCGACGTCGGCGTGGACGAGCTGAAGGGGCTGGCTGTAGCCGTCCAGGTGCATGGAGGTGCGCAGGATGTCGTGCCGGGCGACCACGAGGTCGGCGGCGCGGCGGAAGGCCTCGGCATCGAAGGGGTGGGGGTCCGGGATGCGCGAGGAGTTGATGTTCCGGTAGACGTGCTCGTTCTCCGTGGACATCAGCTCGACGAGCATGCCGGTCTGGATCTGGGAGAGCGGGTAGGCGTCGACGATGTCGGCCGGGAGGGCTGCGCGGTCGTCCTCGCCGATGAGGGCGAAGGGCTGGACGGCGGTGATGAGGGATTCGCCGGTGCCGTTGCCGGGGAGGGCGGCGGCCATGGCGGTGATGGTGCGCTGTTGGAAGACGTCGCGGATGGTGACGTCGTAGCCGGCGGCGCGCAGGGCGCCGACGAGGCGGACGGCGCGGATGGAGTCGCCGCCGAGGTCGAAGAAGCTGTCCTCGACACCGACCTGCGGCAGACCGAGGACCTCGGCCCAGACGGCCGCCAGGCGCTCCTCGACCGGAGTACGCGGGGCGGTGTAGCCGCTGGTGGCGAACGCGTCCAGGTCGGGGGCGGGGAGGGCGCGGGTGTCGATCTTGCCGTTGGAGGTGAGGGGGATGGCGTCGATCGTCAGGTAGGCGGTCGGGACCATGTACTCGGGGAGCTTGTCGGCGAGTTCGGCGCGCAGTACCGCGGTGTCGATGGTGGTGCCGAGCACGGTGTCGGTGACGAGGTAGGCGATGAGGGTCTTCTCGCCGTTGGTGTTCTCGCGGACGGTGACGACGGTGTCGGTGATGTGGGGGTGTTCGCGCAGGCGGGCTTCGATTTCGCCGAGTTCGATGCGGTAGCCGCGGATCTTGACCTGGTTGTCGATGCGGCCGAGGGTTTCGAGGGTGCCGTCGGGGAGGAAGCGGGCGAGGTCGCCGGTGCGGTAGAGGCGGGTGCCGGCGGG
>NZ_JBEPAA010000182.1:0-2139 GCF_040298365.1 Kitasatospora sp. NPDC001603 | reverse complement strand
CGCTGGTTGTCGTACACGTTGCCGCTGACGAGGGTCTGGACGTGCAGGGTCCCGTCGGCGAGGCCGGCGGCGGAGACGGCGGCGATGTGGCCGTTCTGGTCGAGGGTGTTGGCGCCGGTCCAAGTGCCGTCGGTGTTGCGCTGGTTGTCGTACACGTTGCCGCTGACGACGGTCTGGACGTGCAGGGTCCCGTCGGCGAGGCCGGCGGCGGAGACGGCAGCGATGTGGCCGCTGCCGTCGAGGAGGTTGGCGCCGGTCCAAGTGCCGTCGGGGTTGCGCTGGTTGTCGAAGACCTTGCCGTCAGCGATGGTCTGGACGTGCAGGGTCCCGTCGCTGAGGCGCGCGGAGGAGACGGCCGAGATGCCGCCGCTGCCGTCCACCAGATTGGCGCCGGTCCAGCTCCCATCGGAATTGCGCTGGTTGTCGAAGACCTTGCCGTCAGCGATGGTCTGGACGTGCAGGGTCCCGTCGGCCAGCCCGACGGAGGAGACGGCCGAGATGCCGCCGCTGCCGTCCACCAGGTTCGCGCCCGTCCACGAGCCGTCGCGGTTGCGCTGGTTGTCGAAGACCTTGCCGCCGGCCAGGGTCTGGACATGGAACGTACCGTCGGTGAGCGCCGCGGTGGCGACCTGGGTGATACCGCCGTTGCCGTCCAGCAGTGCCACGCCGTCCCAGGAACCGTCCGAGTTCCGCTGATTGTCGTAAACGCTGCCGCCGGCCACCGTATCCACCCGCATCACGGTGGTGGGCTTCGGACCGCGGGAGACGCCGACGTCGAGGTAGTCGGCGTCGATGTTCATCGTCACGCCGCCGTAGCTCTCCGACTTGTCGCCCCGGTACTGATGGATCCGCTGGTGGTTGGCCCAGAGCGAGGCGGGGACGACGGGATCGCTGGTGTCCGGGTTCTCGTTCCAGCGGGCGGTCCAGATCACGTCCGGCATGGTGTACCGGGCAGCGTTCCGCGCCAGGTCGGCGATGCCGGAGGAGGCGCTGGAGTAGACGCCGGAGAGGTAGCCGCGGGCGTGAAGCCGCTCGGTCCAGGCCGCGAGGTAGCTGAGCACGGCACCGCTGAAGCGGGAGGAGTCGTAGTTCTCCATGTCGTCGTAGAGCGTCGAGCCTGGGCCGAACCCGAGTGCGGCAGCCTGGGCGATCGCCTCGTCCGCGGAGGCCGCGCCCTGGGCGGCCGGATTGCTGATGCTCCAAGCCTGGACGCCCGCGTAGATCGGCATGAACCGCCAGCCGGCCGAGGCTTGGTGCTGGACCCACCCGGCCGTCAGGTTCGGCTGGGCGCAGCTCCGGGCGCCACCGATGTAGATCCCCACTGCCCGGTAGGGCGACGCGTTGATCCACGTGTCCATGGCGCCCGAACTCGGTGCGGCGCAGGTCTCGAACCCCTTGCCGACGAAGTCGGTGATGGTGCTCGGGAGGGCGGCCGGTATGAGGGCGGGGGCGAGCGCCGGTGCGGCGGTGGGGCTCGTGGTCCGGCCCGAGGCGGCCGGGTGCAGGCCTGCTCGCCGCAGGATGTCCTGCATTCGGGCTGGGTCGGCGGCGTAACTGGCGGTGACCCTGATGCCCGGCGCGGTCGCGGAGAGTTCGCGGGCCGACGGGTTGTCGGCGGTGCCCGTGGTGATGCCGGTCTCGGCCTTCGGCTCGATCAGCAGCGCCTCCGTCCGGCCGGTGAGCCGACTCGGGCAGTCCTGGGCCGCCCCGGGCGTACCGAGGTAGACGGCGTGGCGGTCGAAGCGCACACAGGCGGACGGATTCTCCCGGAGGTCGACGACGGGCCAGTCGGCGGGCACCTGGAACCGGTGTCCCTGGTAGGTCACGGATGTCGTGGCTGGGCCGGCGGCCGCGGCGGCACCCGCCGCCGGGCCGGCCATCGCCGCGCAGACGCCGAAGACCGCGAGTGCCCTGACGGGGAGTTGGAGGGATCGGTTGAGCACAGTGGATTTCCCATCTGGTGGCGCAGGACGATCGGCCGGTCGGCCCGTGCCGGACCGGCCGATCGTCAGCGGGCGTGAGGTGTGGTCAGGATCCGAGGCCAGCGGCGGAGACGGCGGTGATGGCGCCGTTCTGGTCGAGGGTGTTGGCGCCGGTCCAAGTGCCGTCGGTGTTGCGCTGGTTGTCGTACACGTTGCC
>NZ_JBEPAA010000181.1:0-2249 GCF_040298365.1 Kitasatospora sp. NPDC001603 | reverse complement strand
GGTCGATCTCGGCCCGGGCCAGCCGCTGGTACTCGGCGACGCTGGCGGCCTCGGTGACGTCCCAGATGTCCATCAGGTGGTGCGGGACGCCCTCGTCGGGTGTGGTGGTTACGCGCAGCGTGACCGCTACACTTGCCAGCGCCCTAGCGCCCGCTCCTTTCGCTTTCTTCCCTTCCTTTCTCGCCACGTTCGCCGGCTTTCCCCGTCAAGCTCTAAATCGGGGGCTCCCTTTAGGGTTCCGATTTAGTGCTTTACGGCACCTCGACCCCAAAAAACTTGATTAGGGTGATGGTTCACGTAGTGGGCCATCGCCCTGATAGACGGTTTTTCGCCCTTTGACGTTGGAGTCCACGTTCTTTAATAGTGGACTCTTGTTCCAAACTGGAACAACACTCAACCCTATCTCGGTCTATTCTTTTGATTTATAAGGGATTTTGCCGATTTCGGCCTATTGGTTAAAAAATGAGCTGATTTAACAAAAATTTAACGCGAATTTTAACAAAATATTAACGCTTACAATTTCCATTCGCCATTCAGGCTGCGCAACTGTTGGGAAGGGCGATCGGTGCGGGCCTCTTCGCTATTACGCCAGAGCTTGGCCGGATCTAAAGTTTTGTCGTCTTTCCAGACGTTAGTAAATGAATTTTCTGTATGAGGTTTTGCTAAACAACTTTCAACAGTTTCAGCGGAGTGAGAATAGAAAGGAACAACTAAAGGAATTGCGAATAATAATTTTTTCACGTTGAAAATCTCCAAAAAAAAAGGCTCCAAAAGGAGCCTTTAATTGTATCGGTTTATCAGCTTGCTTTCGAGGTGAATTTCTTAAACAGCTTGATACCGATAGTTGCGCCGACAATGACAACAACCATCGCCCACGCATAACCGATATATTCGGTCGCTGAGGCTTGCAGGGAGTCAAAGGCCGCTTTTGCGGGATCATCACTGACGAATCGAGGTCGAGGAACCGAGCGTCCGAGGAACAGAGGCGCTTATCGGTTGGCCGCGAGATTCCTGTCGATCCTCTCGTGCAGCGCGATTCCGAGGGAAACGGAAACGTTGAGAGACTCGGTCTGGCTCATCATGGGGATGGAAACCGAGGCGGAAGACGCCTCCTCGAACAGGTCGGAAGGCCCACCCTTTTCGCTGCCGAACAGCAAGGCCAGCCGATCCGGATTGTCCCCGAGTTCCTTCACGGAAATGTCGCCATCCGCCTTGAGCGTCATCAGCTGCATACCGCTGTCCCGAATGAAGGCGATGGCCTCCTCGCGACCGGAGAGAACGACGGGAAGGGAGAAGACGTAACCTCGGCTGGCCCTTTGGAGACGCCGGTCCGCGATGCTGGTGATGTCACTGTCGACCAGGATGATCCCCGACGCTCCGAGCGCGAGCGACGTGCGTACTATCGCGCCGATGTTCCCGACGATCTTCACCCCGTCGAGAACGACGACGTCCCCACGCCGGCTCGCGATATCGCCGAACCTGGCCGGGCGAGGGACGCGGGCGATGCCGAATGTCTTGGCCTTCCGCTCCCCCTTGAACAACTGGTTGACGATCGAGGAGTCGATGAGGCGGACCGGTATGTTCTGCCGCCCGCACAGATCCAGCAACTCAGATGGAAAAGGACTGCTGTCGCTGCCGTAGACCTCGATGAACTCCACCCCGGCCGCGATGCTGTGCATGAGGGGCTCGACGTCCTCGATCAACGTTGTCTTTATGTTGGATCGCGACGGCTTGGTGACATCGATGATCCGCTGCACCGCGGGATCGGACGGATTTGCGATGGTGTCCAACTCAGTCATGGTCGTCCTACCGGCTGCTGTGTTCAGTGACGCGATTCCTGGGGTGTGACACCCTACGCGACGATGGCGGATGGCTGCCCTGACCGGCAATCACCAACGCAAGGGGAAGTCGTCGCTCTCTGGCAAAGCTCCCCGCTCTTCCCCGTCCGGGACCCGCGCGGTCGATCCCCGCATATATGAAGTATTCGCCTTGATCAGTCCCGGTGGACGCGCCAGCGGCCCGCCGGAGCGACGGACTCCCCGACCTCGATCGTGTCGCCCTGAGCGTCCACGTAGACGTTGCGTGAGAGCAGGACTGGGCCGCCGCCGACCGCACCGCCCTCACCACCGACCGCGACCGCGCCATGGCCGCCGCCGACGGCCTGGTCGCCGCCGCCGCCCGCCGGTTCGGCGCCTGACCCGACCAACCCCCGCGGGGGGGGGGGCCCGGGGGGGGGGGGGGGGGGGGGG
>NZ_JBEPAA010000180.1:0-2301 GCF_040298365.1 Kitasatospora sp. NPDC001603 | reverse complement strand
TTACTCCCGCGGCTTCCACCCCGGCCGCGGCCGCCGCGTACCACACCGCCCCCCGCCGTACGTCACCGGTTTGACGTACGGCGGGGGGGAGCGAGTTAGTGCGAAGTGGGCCCACTTGCGAGCCGGGCGATGTGCCGGGCGGCCCGCTCCTGGCGGTCGTCGGCGTCGTCGTCCTGGTCGTCGTCCTGCTCTCGCCGTCGGCGTGCAGTTGCTTCCTCGCGGCGCTGGGCGAGGGCGGCGAGCATGTCGGCGTACGCCTCGGCCACCTCCCCCGCCGTGAGCACCACCACTGTGTCGGCCGCGTCGGCCAGCGCCAGGACCTCCCGCACCCGTTCGCCCACGGCCGCCGAATCCTCGTTGCCGTCCTTGCCTTCGGCGGCCCGGGTCGCCTCGAGGTCGAGGGCGCGGCGGGTGACCGCGTGCCATCCGTCCTCGGTCACGGCGACCCCGGCCCGCAGCTCCCCGCCGTCGGCGTCGGCCGCCAGGAGCAGATCGAGGTCGTCGGCCTCGGTGTCGCCGCCGTCGAGCCCGAGCATCTGCCGCAGGTAGCGGGTCCATTCGATGGCCCGGCGTCCCCGGGTTGCCCGCTCGTACTCGTGCCAGCGCGAGAGGTTCCACTCCAGCGAGCCGACCCCGGCGGCGTCGTCCTCGGTCATGCCGCCGGTCAGGTCCCCGATCCGTCCGAGGAGTTCGAACGGGGCGACGTTCCCGCCGGTCGCCGTCTTGAGGTCGGCGCGGGCGAGTTCGAGGGCGGGCGCCTTCCCGTCCTGGGTCTTGGCGATGTACTCGGCGAGGTCGTTGGCGTCGCGCTCGGTCTCCAGCCGCTTGAAGTCGACGCCGTGCCGGTCGTCGGGCGTGAAGGCGGGGTTGACCTTGCGCAGGGCGGCGGTCCACACGGACCGCCAGTGCCCCTGCCACTCGTCGAGCGCGGCGCCGGTCGGCTCGAAGGTGGCGACGATCTGCTTCGCGGACCGCTCCCCCTCGGTCCGGCCGCCGACCAGGACGATCGCGTGGATGTGCGGGTGCCAGCCGTTGATCTGCCCCACGGTGACTTCGGTCGCGCGGATCATGCCGACGTACCCGATCCGGTCTCGGATGCCCTCGCGGTCGGCGGCCCGGTGCCCGTCCTTGGCCCGGCGTCCGGCCCACGTGCCGCCCGTGATCAGTCGCTGGTAGGCGCCCGGCCGCCGGGGGCTGTCCGGCGTCTTCCGGGTGCCCTGGAGGGCGTCCATGAGGTCCGCGAGCCGGTCCGTGTGCCCATGGCGGGCCGTGAAGGTGACCAGGTAGGCGGTCCCCCCGCGCTTGATCCACTCGACCACGGCGGCGGTGATCTCCTCGGCCCGCTTGTGCCGGATCGTGGCGGCGCAGACCGGGCAGAGCCAGATCCGCCCGCACCGCATCAGGCCCAGGACCACGGACGTTCCGGCCGCCGTCTGGGCGACGATTACGCCGGAGGCAGGGTCCATCAGGGCGCGGCCGCAGCCCTTGCACGCGGCGTCCCCGCTGATCCGCCACAGCGTCCGGCGGCGGCTGTACCGGGCGGCTTTCCGCAGTCGGGCAGCGTCGCTCCGCGACGTGCTTCCTACTTCCGAGAGGCTGTCGCCTCTCGGGCTCTCCCCATCCACCCCGTCCGGAGAAACCGCAGGTCGGAGGGGTGCGGGAAACTCTGTTGTTTCTTTCCCAAGGTGTTCGCTTTTGCCTCGGGCGGCATCTCGCGTCACACGCGCGATCGCCCGCTTCGCTGCCATCCGGCAGCGGTCTGAGCAGTAGATACGCGGCCGTTTGCCCGGTGTGTGGGCAATTGCGGTCCCGCAGTGGCAGCGGGGCCCGGCGGGCCGATCTGGCAATGCCTCGGCATCGCTCCGTACTCTGGGCACGAGCAACGTTCCTGTCTCGCCCGGCTAAGGGGCGCGAGTCTGGGAGCGGACGGGTCGGAGGTGCGAAGTCCGGCCCGTTGCTCTTTGGTCTGGTGGGAATCCTGGCACCAATCGGGCCAGAGGTTCCCTCCGCCACTCCCGACGCCCCTTGGGGCTGGTGTGACTTGGAGGGCCGAAGAGAGCCCCGCCGGTGATCCGGCGGGGCTTTGACGTGCGGTCAGTGCGTGTGTCGGCGAGCGATGGCCACGAGGCCCTGGAAGCCGAGCGGTCCGGCGAAGTCGGCCCAGTCGCAACCGGGCTCAGCGCAGTGGGCGGACCAGCCACCGCCGTTGGGGTCCTGGACCAGGTTCACGGTCCCCTCGGTCAGGCGTCCGTCGAAGTCGGTCATGGTCGGTCTCCTGGTGGGTGGGGGCGGGGCGCCAGC
>NZ_JBEPAA010000179.1:0-2325 GCF_040298365.1 Kitasatospora sp. NPDC001603 | reverse complement strand
AACCGGCCGGGCGGCGGCGGGCGGAGCGGCCGGGGGCTGGGCCGCGCCGGGGGCGGGCTGCTGCGGTCCGCGCACCCAGCCGCCGGCGCCGCCGCGCGCGGTCGGATCCCAGACCGCCGGAGCGGTGTTCTGCTGGTCCGTCATTGCTGGCCCCCACCGTCCGCCCGGTCGCTCTGCCTGGTGCTGTGCCGCTGTCGTCGGCGCGCGTGCGCCGCGCGGACACCGTACCGTTCGAACCCCCGCCCGACAGCCCCGGCACGACGTTAGAGCATCCGTGATCGGCCGGGGGGCCGGTCCGGCGATCTCGTCGGGCCGCCCCGGCGTTCGAGCGCGGCGTTCGACGGCGGCGCTCGAAGGGCGGGGCCGGGCGGGGCTCCGCGGCCCGGTCGCTCAGCCGCGGGAGCGGCGCAGGACCCGCAGCGAGCCGGTCGCCGAGACCTCCTCGAAGCCCTCGGCGAGCGCCCGCAGGTAGACCCGGTACGGCGCCTGGCCGCCGTCCGCCGGGTCGGGGAAGACGTCGTGCACCACCAGCAGGCCCTCGGGGGCCAGGTGGCGGGCCCAGCCCTCGTAGTCGCCGGTGGCGTGCTCGTCGGTGTGGCCGCCGTCGATGAAGACCAGGCCGAGCCGACCGCCCCAGAGCGCCGCGATCTGCGGCGACCGGCCGACCAGGGCGACCACGTGGTCCTCCAGCCCGGCCGCGTGCAGGGTGCGGCGGAACCGGGGGAGCGTGTCCATCCGGCCCACCGCCTGGTCCACCAGCGTCGGGTCGTGGTACTCCCAGCCGGGCTGCTGCTCCTCGGAGCCCCGGTGGTGGTCGACGGTCAGCGCCACCGTGCCCGCCTCCCGGGCGGCGGCGGCCAGCAGGATCGCCGACCGCCCGCAGTAGGTGCCGATCTCCAGCACCGGCAGCCCGGTCCGCCGGGCCGCCGTCAGCGCCGCCGCGTACAGGGCGAGGCCCTCGTCCGCCGGCATGAACCCGGTCGCGCCCTCGAAGGCCGCCAGCACCTCGGGTGCGGGGCGCGGGTTCTCCAGGAGGTCGGACATGGTGCAGCTCCCTTGCCGGGTGATTCGGTGCTCGTGCTCGCCGTCGGACCCTACTGGACGGTAGGCCGCGGCGCCCGTCCCGGGCGGATCCTCAGCCGGCCAGCAGGGTGCGCGCGATGCGGACGCGGTGCGGCGCCAGCTCGGCGGCGATGGCGGCGGTCTCGGCGGGCGTCGTCGTGACGGCGGCCGGCAGCTCGGGGCCCCGGTCGAGGAGGGCGAGCCGCAGGTGGGTCGGCGGGTGGGTGGGGTCCACCGCGCCCCGCTCCAGGGCGGAGCGGCGCAGCAGGCGCTCGTGCTCCAGCGCCGGGACGTCGGCGGCCTGGTCGCGCAGCCGCTCCCAGAACGCCTCGGGGGTGGTCGCCGGCCGCGTGGACGGCGCCGCCGGGGCGTGCTGCGGACCGCGGCGCGACGCGTGGGGCCGGCTCCGCAGCTCCGCGCGTGCCCGGGCCGCCGCCGTCTCCACCGCCTGGCCGAGCAGCAGGGTCCGCAGCAGGCGCCGGGCCGCTCCGGTGGACGCGGTGCGGGCGGCCAGCGTGTCCGCGTGGTACTCGGCCTGCTGCCCGGCGCGCGAGGTCAGCCGGTCGAGCAGCCGGAGCAGCGCCAGCAGCAGCCGGGCGACGCCGCCGAGCAGGACGGCGAGGAGCAGGTCGGTGAGCTGGAACAGCAGCTCCAGCCCCACCGCGTCCCGGTAGTGGCCGCGCGGGCGGGTGAGGTCGTACCAGTGGGCGAGCGCGTGGATCGCCGAACCGAGCCAGAGGCCCTGCCGGTGGTCGCCGTTGACCCGGTGGCCGAACTCGTGCCCCAGCAGGGCGATCCGCTCCTGTTCGCCGAGTACCTCCCAGAGCGGCAGGCCCAGGGTGAGCACCGACCGTCGGCGTAGCCCGACCGCCCCCATGCTCGCGTTGAACGCGCCGTCGACCCGGATCACGTCGACCGGCCCGGCGCCCACCTCGGCGGCGACGCGGTCCGCCAGGCCGTAGAGGGCGGGCGCCTCGGCACGGTCCAGCACGCCCTCGCCGCGCGGGGTCCGGCCGAGCCGGGGCCGGAGCAGGACCACCAGGCCGAGCACGGCCGCGCCCAGACAGCGGAGCGGGGTGTTGCCGGTGACGAGCAGCCACAGGCCCCAGCCGCACAGGGCCGCGGTGGTCAGGTGGACCGTGCCGGCGATGACCGAGGCGGCCAGCCAGGCCCGCTGCCCGACGGTGGCCGGCCGACCGGCCGCGATGTCCTCGTAGAGCCGGTCGGTCCGGGCCGTCGCGGCCGCCGCGTGCCGGGCGGCCG
>NZ_JBEPAA010000178.1:0-2422 GCF_040298365.1 Kitasatospora sp. NPDC001603 | reverse complement strand
ACACCCCCACATCACCGACACCGTCGTCACCGTCCGCGAGAACACCAACGGCGAGAAGACCCTCATCGCCTACCTCGTCACCGACACCGTGCTCGATGCTCCGGTACTGCGCGCCGAACTCGCCGACAAGCTCCCCGAGTACATGATCCCGACCGCCTACCTCACGATCGACGCCATCCCCCTCACCCCCAACGGCAAGATCGACACCCGCGCCCTCCCCGCCCCCGACCTGGACGCGTTCGCCACCACCGGCTACACCGCCCCCCGCACCCCCCTCGAGGAGCGCCTCGCAGCGGTCTGGGCCGAGGTCCTCGGCCTGCCCCAGGTCGGTGTCGAGGACAGCTTCTTCGACCTCGGCGGCGACTCCATTCGCGCCGTCCGCCTGGTCGGAGCCCTGCGCGCCGCCGGCTACGACGTCACCATCCGCGACGTCTTCCAGCAACGCACCATCACCGCCATGGCCGCCGCCCTCCCCGGCAACGGCACCGGCGAATCCCTCATCACCGCCGTCCAGCCCTTCGCCCAGATCTCGGACGACGACCGCAAGGCCCTCCCGGCCGACATCGTCGACGCCTACCCGCTCTCCCAGATCCAGACCGGCATGCTCGTCGAGATGCTCGCGGCCGAGTCCCGGGACGTCTACCAGAACATCAACTCCTTCCGCCTGCCCGACCCGAAGGCCTTCGACGCCGCAGCGTTCCGCCGCGCCGCCGACATCGTGGTCGCCCGGCACGACATCCTGCGCACCTCCATGCACCTGGAGGGCTTCAGCCGGCCGCTTCAGCTCGTTCACGCCGACGTCGAGATCCCGGTCGCCATCCACGACGTCCGCAGCCTGACCGAGGCCGAGGTGACGGCCCTCACGCTCGCCTACGTCGAGCAGGAGCACCGGAACGGCTTCGAGCTGACCGCCGCCCCGCTGCTGCGCATCTCGGTGCACGTCGAGTCCGACCGGGCCTGGCGCCTGACGTTCAGTCACATTCACGCCATCACCGAGGGGTGGAGCTACCACACCCTCCTGATGGAGCTGCTCGCCTGCTACCGCAGCCTGCGGGACGGCCTTGAGCCGGCGGCCTACGAGGTGCCGTCGGTCCGCTACGCGGACTTCATCGCCGCCGAGCAGACCGCGCTCTCCGACCCGCAGACCCAGGAGTTCTGGCAGCAGGTCGTCGACACCCACAGCCCGCTGGTCCTGCCGGACGGCTTCGCCGAGTCCGACCTGAACGGCGTCGCGGACCGCAACCACGTCCACATCCCGTTCGCGGACCTGGAGGACGGCCTGCGCAGGCTCGCGGCCGAGGCGAAGTCCTCGCTGAAGAACGTGCTGCTGGCCGCGCACCTCAAGGTGCTCGGCAGCTTCACCGCCGAGGACGCCTTCCACACGGGCGTCGTCTACCACGGCCGTCTGGAGGCGCCGGGCGCGGACCGGGTGCTCGGCATGCACCTCAACACCCTGCCGTTCCCCACCACGCGCGGTGCCGCGAGCTGGCGCGAGCTGGTCGAGCGGACCCATGCGACGGAGACCGCCATCTGGTCCCACCGCCGCTACCCGCTGCCCGCCATCCAGCGCGCCGCCGGCGGTAACCGGGAGCTGCTGAACGCCCTCTTCGAGTACCTCGACTTCCACCTCGTCGACAAGTCCTCGGTCGACGTCGAGGGCACGATGGTCGACGGCACGACCGAGTTCGGCTTCAGCGTCATCACGGTCGGCGGCAAGCTCGACCTCGCGGGTGCGACCAATGTGATCAGCTTGGCGAACCTGCAGCGCCTGGGCGCCATGTACCGGCTGGTGCTGGAGGCGATGGCCGCTGATGCCGACGGTGACGCCCGCCGTGTCCTCCTGCCGGAGGCGGAGCGCGCCCAGCTCACGACCTGGGCCGGAGGCGGCTCGGTCGAGTGGCCGGCGGGTCTGACCGTCGACCTGATCGAAGCCCAGGCCGCCGCGACTCCGGACGCCGTCGCCGTCATCGCCGGCGAGACCCGGCTGACCTACGCCGAGGTGGACCAGCGGGCCAACCGCATCGCCCACCACCTGCTCACGCTCGGCGCCGGACCGGACGTCCTCGTCGGCGTCTGCCTGGAGCGCGGCCCCGACCTCGTCCCCGCCCTCCTCGGTGTGTGGAAGGCCGGCGCCGCCTACCTCCCCCTCGATCCGTCCTGGCCCGCCGACCGCCTCGCCTACGTCCTCGCCGACACCGCGACACCGGTGATCGTCACCTCCGCCGCCCTGGCCGACACCGTCGGCGCCCAGTACGACGGCACTCTCGTCGTCGTCGAGCGCGAGCAGGCGACCATCGGCCAGTACCCGGCGACCGCGCCCGAGCGCGCCCTGGACGGCCAGAACCTCGCCTACGCCATCTACACCTCAGGCTCCACCGGCCGCCCCAAGGGCGTCCTCGTCCACCACCACGGCCTCGCCAAC
>NZ_JBEPAA010000177.1:0-2483 GCF_040298365.1 Kitasatospora sp. NPDC001603 | reverse complement strand
AACGTCCCCGGCGACGACATCACCGTCACCCCCCCCACCACACCCAACGCACACTCACCACCGCGCAACGCCTGCACCGCCAGGTGCAACGCCACGAGCGACGAGGAACAGGCGGTGTCCACGGTCAGGGTCGGACCGGTGAAGCCGAAGGTGTAGGCGATCCGGCCGGCCAGCACACTGGCCGCGTTGCCGGTCATCAGGTACCCGTCGACACCGGCCGGGACGCGGGTCATGGACGTCGCGTAGTCCTGACCGTTGCCGCCGACGAACACCCCGGTCGGGCTGTTGCGCAGCGCCGCGGGGTCGATGCCGGCCTGCTCGAACGCCTCCCAGGCCGTCTCCAGCAGTTGGCGCTGCTGCGGGTCCATGCCCAGCGCCTCCCGCGGCGAGATCCCGAAGAACCCGGCATCGAACTCGGTCGCCCCCCGGAGGAAGCCGCCCTCGGCGGTGTAGGTCTTTCCGGGGGCGCCGGCGTCCGGGTCGTAGAGGTCATCGATGTTCCAGCCGCGGTCGGTGGGGAACGGCTCGATCATGTCGGCGCCGTCGGCGACGACCCGCCACAGGTCCTCCGGTGAGCCGATCCCGCCGGGGAAGCGGCACGCCATGCCGACGATCGCCATCGGTTCGTCGGTGACCGCGGCCGGTGCGACGGGCAGTTGGGCGTCGTCCGCACCGAGCAGTTCCGCCGCCAGGTGGTCCGCGACCGCCTCGACCGTGGGGCGGTCGAAGGCGAGCGAGACGGCCAGGCGGAGGCCGGTCCGCGCGTTCAGGCGGTTGCGCAGGTCGACGGCGGTCAGCGAGGTCAGCCCGAGCTCGGTGAAGGCGCGGGCGGTCTCCAGCGGCCCGGACTCCGCGTAGCCGAGCACCTCGGCGACCTCGGTCCGGACCAGGGTGACGAGTGCCTGGCGGCGGTCCGCGTCCGCCAGACCGGCGAGCCGGTCGCGCAGTGCCCGGGCGTCCGCCCCGAGCAGGGCCCTGACCTCGGGCAGCTCGGCGACGAAGCGGTGGGCGCGCGCCACGGTCGGCGCCGAGACCACCTGCTCCCAGTCGACGTCGGCGACGACGGTGTTCTCCCGGCCGGAGCTCACCAGCCCCAGCGCCTCGCGCAGACCGACCGGCCGGAACCCGAGGGCGCCCGGCCCGTCCTCGTCCGGGCCGACGGCCACCGACAGCCCGGGCAGCCCCAGGGACCGGCGGTGCCGGACCACGGCCTCCGCCGCGGTCTGGGTCACGGTGGGCGACGCGGCGCCGCCGATGACGCCGACGGCGGAGCAGAGCACCAGCAGCATCCCGGCGCCGGCCCACTCGTGCAGTTCCTTCAGCTGCTCCGTCCGGGCGGTGACCAGCCGGTGCCACTGCTCGGCCGTCAGGGTCGCGGTGTCGCCGTGTGCTTCTTCGAGCAGGACGACGGCGCTCCCGGCGAGCTCCGCCCGGGTGGCGGCGTTCCACTCCGCGCGCTCGACCCGGTCCGGGAGTCCGGGCTCGCCGTTTCCCTCGTCCGCCCGGCCCGTGCCGCCCGGTGCTCCGACCAGGACGACCCGGTCGGCGCCGATGCCCAGCAGCCAGTCCGCGAGCACACCGGCCCGGGGCCCGAGGTCACCGACGACCGCGACCGTTCCACTCAGGCCGACCGCGCTGCCCCCGGCGCGCGCGGGCCGCAGCCGCCGGGTGAGGACCCGCCCGGCCCGCACGGCCAGCTGGTCGTCCGCGTCCTGGCCGGCGCCCAGCACGTCGCGCAGCCGGTTCCAGTCCTCCTCGGTCGGCGCGGCGGGCAGGTCGACGACTCCGCCCCAGCTCTCGGCCAGCTCCCAGCCGAGCACACGCGCGACCGCCCACGGGCCGGCGCCGTCCGGATCCACCGCCGGATCCTCGGCGGCGGCCGCCACGGCGTTGCGCGTGAGGCACCACAGCGGGATCGTGTCCAGCGCCCGGGCGACCGCCACCAGCGCCCCCGCGCGCGGACCGAGCAGCGACACCGCGCCCGCCAGGGGCGCCTCGTCCGCGATCCGGCGCAGCAGCCCGGCGACCGCCTGCTCGTCGAGCTCGACGGCGGGGTCGAGCTCGACCCGGACGACGTTCTCGACCAGGGTTCCCAGGCGCCGGGCGGCCTCCGCCAGAAGCTCGTCCTGGTCCGGCGCGGGCGATGTGACGACCAGCCAGGTGCCGGGCACGGCATCCCGGAGCGGCAGGTCGAGTGGCTGCCAACCCACCTGGTAGAGCAGGGAATCGCGGGAGGCCGGGCTGCCCGCCCCGGTGCGTGTCGCCGGCTTCAGCCAGTAGCGCTCGCGTTGGAAGGCGTACGTCGGCAGCTCGACCAGGCGCGGGTCGTGGCCCGCGAACAGGGTGGGCCAGTCGACGTCCGTACCGTGGACGAAGGCGTGCGCGAGAGCCGTCACCGTCTGGCGGGCCTCCGGCCGGTCCGCGCGCAGCGCGGGCGCGGCGGCGTCGACGAGGGCGGAGAGCACACCGTCGGGGCCGAGTTC
>NZ_JBEPAA010000176.1:0-2718 GCF_040298365.1 Kitasatospora sp. NPDC001603 | reverse complement strand
GCCCACCCCCCCGGGCCGGTGGGGATCCGCGCGCGACGCCCGTGCGGTCCCCCGGGCCGTCGCCACCCCCCCCGGGGGCGGCCCTGGGCCCGCCCTGCCCGGCTGCCATGCGTCGGGCGTGGCCGGGGCGGCGCGGCCCCCGGCCCCCGGCCGCCGGCCGCCGGCCGCCGACCGCCGACGCGGACGGCCTCTCAGGTGGCAGCGGGGTTCCCCGGTGGGCCCAAGGTCCGGCGGACGGCGTCGCGCAGCCAGTGGTGGGCCCGGTCGGCCGCGTGGCGCGGGTGCCACGCCATGCCGATCGTCACGGGCGGCAGTGCCAGCGGGATGTCCAGCAGGCGCAGTCCGAGGGCGAGCGCGTCGTCGGTGAGGGGCGAGGGCGCGGCACCGGGGAGTGCGGCCGGTACGAGGCAGACGACGTCACTGCGGGCGGCGAGGGTCATGGCGGCCAGGTGGCTGGGGAGGACGACACCGACCCGCCGCTGGAGGTCCTGCTCGGCCAGGGCGGTGTCGAGGGGGCCGGTGAACCGGCCCCGGCGGCTGACCGCGACGTGCGGGGCGGCGGCGAGCCGAGCCGCGGTCAGGGGTCCTTCGGTCAGCGGATGGCCGGGCCGGACGGCCGCGACCATTCGCAGGCCCACCAGTTCCTCGACCCTGGTCTCGGGGTCCACGTGGTCGATGGACCCGACCTCCAGGTCGATCCGGCCGTCGCGAAGGGCCGGGCCGGCCTCCAACTCCTCGGCCAGGAGCCGGAACGAGACTCCCGGCGCCTCCCGCTCGGCCAGGCGCAGCAGCCCGGGGGCCAGGGCCGCGCCGACCAGGTCGGCCGCCTGGAGGGTGAAGGTGGTGCGCAGGGTCGCGGGGTCGACACCGGTCCCGGGGCTGAGCAGGGCTCCGAGGCGCTGCACCACGGCCGCGGCCTCCTCGCGCAGGGCCTGGGCGCGCGGGGTGGGGACCATGGTCTGGCCGGCCCGGACCAGCAGCGGATCCTGCAGCGTGCGGCGCAGGCGGGCCAGCGTGCGGCTCATGGCGGCGGGCGAGGTGTGCAGCCGGGCGGCGGCGCGGGTCACGCTGTGCTCGGCCAGCAGGGCGTCCAACGCGACGGCGAGATTGGCGTCGAGGACCGAATCCGGGCTGCTCACCAGCATCATTCCATTTCAGTCAATGATTGCGTGCCGAAGTTCCCATTGTGGCAGCACTGGAGTGCTCAGCAGGATGGGGGGCGTACCGACCGGCACGACCCACGAGGTTTTCATGATCGTCATTACCGCTCCCACCGGCAACATCGGCCGTCCGCTGCTGTCCCGGCTCCTGGAGTCCGCCCCCGCCGCGGGCGAGGAACTGCGCGTCGTCGTGCGCGACCCCGCCCGGCTTCCGGACGCGGCGCGCGGACGCGTGGAGGTGATCGTCGGCTCGCACGGCGACGCCGAGGTCGTCGACCGGGCCTTCCGGGGCGCGGACGCCGTCTTCTGGCTCGCCCCGCCGGACGCCTCCCTGACCCCCTACGACGCCTACAGCGGCTTCAGCGGACCCGCCGTGCGGGCGCTCGCCGACCACGGCGTCGGCCATGTGGTGGGCGTCTCGGCGCTCGGCCGCGGCACCCCGCTCGCCGACCGGGCCGGCCTGGTCACCGCCTCGCTCGCGCTGGACGACCTCATCGCCCACAGCGGCGTCGCCTACCGGGCCCTGGCCAACCCGTCCTTCTTCGAGAACCTGCTGGAGGAGGCCGACTCGATCCGCGAGACCGGCGTCTTCACCGACGTCGTCGACGCCGACCGGAAGGCCCCGTTGGTCGCCGCCGCCGACATCGCGGCCGTCGCCGCCGGTCTGCTGCTGGACCGCTCGTGGACCGGCAGCGGCAGCGTGCCCGTCCTCGGCCCGCAGGACCTGTCCCCCAACGACCTGGCCCGCATCATGACCGAGCAGTTCGGCCGCCCGGTCCGCTACGAGCGCCAGGCCTTCGACGACCTGTACACCACCCTCGTCCACTACGGCCTCAACGAGGCGTTCGTCCGGGGCATCGTCGACATGAAGCGGGCCAAGGACCAGGGCCTGGACGCCGGTGCCGTCCGTACTCCGGACACCGCCTCCCCCACCGGCTTCGAGCAGTGGTGCGCCCGGACCCTCAAGCCCGCCGTCCTCTCCTGAGGCCCCGCCGGCCTCTCCCGAGGCCGCACCGTCCGCCGCCGGGACACCCGGTGGCGCGACGCACCGAGACCACCTGCCGCTCTGGAGGCACCCCGATGTCCGCTGAAGTCACCGAACCGCCGGTCACGGCGTTCATGCTCGTCAAGACCACCCCCCAGTGGCTCGCGCTGACCGTCCCGCAACGCGTCGAGGCCTTCACCACCCAGGTCCTGCCCGCGATCGAGGCCAGGACCACCGGTGTCCGGTCACGCTTCTACGACACGGAGTTCTACTCCGCGCGCGTCACCGACGTCTGGGTGTGGGAGGCCGACAGCCACCACGCCTACCAGCTGCTCATCGACGCACTGCGCGAAACCCCGTTCTGGGACCGCTACTTCGAGGTCGTCGACCTTCTCGTCGGCACCGAGAACGGCTACGCCCGGACCTACGGCCTGGAGCCCGTCGCCACCATCGCCACCTGACGGACCGGCCCCGTCGCGCCGCCCTCCGGCCATCACCGGCCGGGGGGGGGGGCCGGCGCGTCCCCCGCGCCGAGGCCCCCACCCCCCCCCCCCCCCCCCCCCACCCCCCCCG
>NZ_JBEPAA010000175.1:0-2722 GCF_040298365.1 Kitasatospora sp. NPDC001603 | reverse complement strand
CCCGCAACAACCCCGGCACACCCCACCCCCTACCGCACCAAATTCACCCCAACGGAGGCCATATACCCGCTACTTGGGGACTTCAGCACTAGGCAGCCGTTCTGCCAGGAGCGGCTGTTGAGGGCGGCGAGTTCGTAGTGGTCGCCGACCTGCCGTAGTGCGGGGCCGCCGGTGTCGCCCTTGCAGACGGTGGCGTCCGCCGGGGCCTTGGCGGTGATGGCGAGGCCGGTCGGGTCAACGCCACCGACGGTGAAGAGGGCGCTGTGGAGCTTGTCGGGCACCCACTCGGTCCTGGTGCGGCCGTAGCCCGTCACCCGAAGGTCCTCACCGGCGGTGGGAGCGGCCGTGGCCACGGCCACCGGGGTGATGTCGGTGACGGGAGTGGCGAGCCGGGCGAGTACGAGGTCGCGGTCGGTACGGGGGGCGAGTTCGACGATGTCCCGGACCTGGCCGGTCGTGGGGTCGGTGCGGCCGACGGTGACGGTGGTCCTGAGTGCGGGCGGACCGGCGGGGACCGTCGTCGGGTGGGCGGGGTCGTCGGCGAAGCAGGAGGCGGCGGTGACGACCCAGAACGGGTCGACCAGGGCGCCGGTGCAGGCGCGTTTGCCGTCGCCGATGTCCAGTTTGGCGGTGAAGGCGTAGGAGTCCGCCGGTGACGTGTCACCACTGACCGCCGGAGCGGGTCCGCCGGTCAGCAGGGCACCGGTCAGCGAGGCGGCCGTGACCGCCCCGGTTGTCCAGGCCGAGTGTGATCGCGTGCGAAACACGGAGCGCTGTCCTTTCGTCGCCGTTTCGGTGGGGTCGAATGGATCTGTACGGTGTCGATTTTGCGCGGCAGTGGCCTTGCCTGCCCGGATCATCCGGTGATGCGGAGTTCGACTAGGACGGAACGCTTTCCGCCGGGCAGGCTTTCGCCGACCGGTTCGACCGAGTTAGGGCCGATGTTCACCTGCTTTTCCTGGCCGGCCGCGACCAGCTTGGCGTTGACGGAGCGGTCTTCGGTCCAGATGCCGTAGACGTCCGGCAGTTCCATGGTGAGGTAGCCGGTCGTGCCGGAGACGACAAAGCAGTATCCGAGCTTGTCGAGGCGCGATTCGACGAAGATCTCGTTCCCCGCCTGGCAGCTGGTCGGAACCGTGTGGCCGGGTCCTTCCTTGAGCAGGATGTGCCCGTCGCCCCGCTTCAACGTGATCTTGCGTTCCGTCAGGATGCGGTCAGCCTCCGGGTACTGGAAGTCCTCGACTGCGGTGGGCATGTCCGTGTCCGCCGATGCCGCGCCGGTCGTGGCCTGCGCGGCCGACAGGGACGCGAGCCCGATGCACGTCAGCAGGGCTCCGGAGACGCCGGCCAGGAGAATCGTCCGGGTGCGGGATTTGATCAAGGCAGTTCCTTCGGTCTTGGCGGAGTCAAAATGAATCCGCAATGCGGGAAGGGGTGTCGGGCGACGGCGAAGCCAGCGTAAAGTACCAGCAATCTCCGCCTCCAGGAGACCCCTGGAATAGTTCAAGAACACTTTCCGGACCGACTTTCGGCCATGTCCCGCGAATTCGTACACCGAGTTCCGCTTGTGATGCCCAGAGGTCTGTCATCGAAACATGCATGTACCATTTGGGGGGTATTGATTGTGAATCATCCAATCCAGTCCCTGGGAGCATCAGGACACACCGGGAGGAGGTGGCACCGCAGAGCCCGGGCATCGGTCCTCGGCCGAATATGCGCGGGCTTACTGCCGCTGGCCCTCGCGGCCAGCCTGCTCGGAACGTCGCCCGCGTTCGCGACGGATCCAGGGCCCGGCCCGAGCACGCCGACGGAGACGGACCGCAGCCGTGTCGTGAGCCTGTGGCTGGACGGCGGTCCCGGCGTGCAGGCGGCCGCCGAGACGGCGCTGACCGGCACCGACGAGGACGTCAAACGCTTCCTGGACGTCGAGGCGGACCTCGCGGAGTACCACGACGAACGCGTCTCCACGTTCCAGATCTTCAGCCTCGGCGGCCCGGGGGTGCGCGAAGCGGCCGCGAAGGCCCTGAAGGGCTCCCAGGGAGAGCTGCACACCTTCCTCAAGGACGGCTGGCAGTCACCTCTGGAGCAGGACCTCCGGGTCGAGGCGTTCGAGCTCCTCGCCACCGGTGGAGTGAGCGTCAAGGAGCGGGCCACCGCCGCACTGCAGGGCACCCCCGAGGACCTGAAGACGTTCCTCGAGCAGGGCCGGTACGACGCCGCCTCCGTCGACGACCGAGCCCGCGTGATGCAGCTCCTCGCGGCCGGCGGGCCGGCAATGAAGGAAGCCGCCAAGGTCGCACTGCGCGGCACGCCCGCCGATGTCGCCGAGTTCCTGTCGGTCGGCCAGTTCGTGGCCCTGGCCAGGGATGAGGAACGCGCCACGATCTCCCAGCTGGCCGAGCAGGCCGAACAGGCCGGCCGGCAGGCCCAGATCGCCAAGGACGCCGCCAAGGCGGCCTCCGCCCGCGCGGTCGAGACCTCCCGGCTGGCCAAGGAGGCAGCGGAGACCGCGGCCAGGGAGACCGAGGCGGCCGGCCGGGACCTGGCCCGCGTCAAGGAAGCGGCCGCGCGTGCCGCCGACGCGGCCCAGGGCGCCGCGGCTGCCGCCGCCCAGGCGGTCGCGGCCGCCGGCGCCGCCAACCGGGCCTCCCGCACCCCCGCCGGTGCCGCGAGCGCCGCCGCCAGCGCCGCGGGCGGCGCGGCCCTGGCCGCGGCCGACGCC
>NZ_JBEPAA010000174.1:0-2776 GCF_040298365.1 Kitasatospora sp. NPDC001603 | reverse complement strand
CCACCGCATCCGCGGCATGCACCACCACATCGCCCCAGGCGAACGGCACTTCCGGCCGCGCCAGGCGCTCGCCCGTGCCCACGATCACGTGCAGGGAGGCGTCCAGCAGAGCGGGGTGCAGCCCGAACCCGGTCACGCCCACCCCGTCCGGCAGCGCGACCTCGGCGAACAGCTCCTCGCCACGCCGCCACGCCGCCCGCACCCCCTGGAACGCCGGACCGTAGGCGAGACCGCTGGCGGCGAGCCCCGGGTAGAAGCCTTCGAGGTCCACCGCCTCGGCACCCGCCGGCGGCCACTGCGCCAGATCGCCGTGAACTTCGGCAGACGTGTCGGCCGGAGCGAGAACACCGGCGGCGTGCCGGGTCCACTCCTCCTCCTGCGCCGCTTCCTCGGCCTGGGCGTAAAGGGCCACCACGCGGCGGCCGGACTCGTCCGCCTCGTCGACCGTCACCTGCACCCGCGCTCCGCCCTGGGGCGGCAGCACCAGCGACGCCTCGATCAGCAGCTCCTCGACCCGGGTGCAGCCGGCCTCGTCACCCGCGCGCACGGCCATCTCGACCAGCGCCGCCCCTGGGACGACGACCTGCCCGGCGACCACATGATCGGCCAGCCAGGGCTGCCCGGCCAGTGACAGCCGCCCGGTCAGGACCACGCCACCACTCGACGGCAGGGTGACTGCCGCGCCCAGCAGGGGGTGCCCTGCGCTCTCCAGGCCCAGGTCCTCGGCGCGGCTGCCCGCCGTCGCGGTCAGCCAGTAGCGCTGCCGCTGGAAGGCGTAGGTGGGCAGGTCGACCTGCTGGGCGCCGGTGTCCGCGTAGACCTGCTCCCAGGCGACCGGCACGCCCCGCACGAAGAGCTTCGCAAGCGCGGTCATCAGGGCGCGGGGCTCGTCACGGCCGCGACGCAGCAGCGGCAGCCAGACCTCGGGCTCGCCCTGGTCGTCCGTACGGGTCTGCGGGCCCATGCCGGACAGCACACCGTCGGGGCCGATCTCCACGAACGTCCGCACACCGGCGGCACGAAGGGCCTGTGCGGCGTCGTGGAAGCGGACCGCCTCGCGGACGTGCTTCACCCAGTAGGCCGGGTCCGTGACCTCGTCCGTCACCGGGAGACCGGTCAGGGCGGAGACCATCGCCAGCTTGGGCGCGCGGTAGCTGACGGCGGCGACGACGCGGGCGAACTCCTCCAGCATCGGCTCCATCAACGGGGAATGGAACGCGTGCGAGACCTGGAGACGCTTCGTGCGCGCGCCGGACGTGGCCAACTCGGCTGCCGCAGCCAGGACTTCATCCTCGACACCCGAGATCACCACGGCCTTGGGGCCGTTCACCGCGGCAATACCGACACCGGCCCGGCCCGCGATCGCTTCGAGAACCTGCTCCTCCGTCGCCTCGACGGCGACCATCGCACCGCCGGACGGCAGTTGCTGCATCAGCTGGCCACGCGCGGCCACTACAGCGCAGGCATCCTCCAGCGACCACACCCCCGCCACATGCGCCGCCGCCAGCTCACCGATCGAATGACCGGCCACCACCTGCGGACTCACACCCCACGACTCCAGCAAACGGAACAGCGCCACCTCGACCGCGAACAGCGCGGGCTGCGCCCACCCCGTCTCGTCGATCGGGCCCTCACCCCGGATCACACCCGCCAGCGAACCGTCCAAGTGCTCGGCCAGACCCGCACACACCGCGTCGAAGGCCTCGGCGAACACCGGGAAGGCGGCATACAAGCCCTGCCCCATACCGACGCGCTGCGCACCCTGACCGGTGAACACGAACCCGACCTTGCCCGCACCACCCACGGAGCCGGTCACCACACCCGGAACCTCACGGCCCTCGGCCAGCGCCGCAAGACCCGCCACCAGCTCCTCGCGGTCCGAGCCCAGCACCACCGCCCGCTGCTCCAGCGCCGCCCGCGACACCGCCAACGACCAACCCACGTCCAGGTCATCAGCATCAGCACGCTCAACGAACGCCGCCAACCGCTCCGCCTGACCGGCAAGGCCCTCCGCCGACCGCGCCGAGAGGAACCACGGCACCACCGGCAGATCAACACCACCGGAACCGGAGCCCGAAGTGTCCTGGTCCGGCGCCTGCTCGATGATCACGTGCGCATTGGTCCCGGAGAACCCGAACGAGGACACGCCCGCGCGCCGGGGATGCCCGGCATCCGGCCACGGCACCGCTTCGGTCACCAGCCGGACCGCGCCCGCCTTCCAGTCGATCCGCGAGGACGGCTCGTCCGCGTGCAGCGTCGCCGGCACCACGCCGTGCTGCATCGCGGCAACCATCTTGATGATCCCTGCGGCACCGGCGGCGGCCTGCGCGTGACCGATGTTGGACTTCACGGACCCCAGCAGCAGCGGCCGGTCCTGCGGCCGGTCCTGGCCGTAGGTCGCCAGCAACGCCTGCGCCTCGATCGGATCACCCAACCTGGTCCCGGTGCCGTGGCCCTCGACCACGTCCACCTCGCTAGCCGACAGACCGGCGTTGGCCAGGGCCGCCCGGATCACCCGCTGCTGCGACGGCCCGTTCGGCGCCGTCAGACCGTTGGACGCACCGTCCTGGTTGACCGCCGTGCCGGCGACCACGGCCAGGATGCGGTGCCCGTTGCGCAGCGCGTCGGACATGCGCTCCACCACCAGGACGCCGACGCCCTCGCCCCACCCGGTGCCGTCCGCGGACTCCGCGTAGGCCTTGCACCGGCCGTCCGCCGCAAGACCGCGCTGCCGCGAGAAGTCGATGAACGTGCCGGGCGTCGACATCACCGTCAC
>NZ_JBEPAA010000173.1:0-2786 GCF_040298365.1 Kitasatospora sp. NPDC001603 | reverse complement strand
GCCCCGACCGGCCACCTGACCCGACGAACCGCCACTGACCACCCACGACCCGAGGACCTCAGGAGCACCCGACCCCGCGTCGGGCCCTCAGTATGACCGTTCCTCGACAGCAGCCTCATCACGACCGACCCGGAAGATCAACCCAGCTCAGCCAACCCCAACCGAAACACGGAGGTTAACCTTAATGTCGGAAATCGGCACACTTACACGGTGCGCAGCACGGGCGCCGGCGTCGTGGTCCACAACTGCTCGAAGGCTCCCCTTGACGGCAGCCGCTACCTCGCCCATATCTTCCCCCGCCACGTGTCCCGGGCGGATCCGCAATGGGCTGGAAAGTCAAAGTTCGCCACACAGAATTCGCGGACTATCAAGCGAATGATCAAGACTGCTATTAAGAAGTCTCCGGCTCAGCCGAACACCGGTGGCAGGGCGGGCCATATTCATGTTTATGAATTTGGCAATAGGACGGTTGGGTATAATGCTAGAGGGGTGCGAAAGACTCGCATCAAGGTCGTTCTGTATCCAAATGGGCGAGTGAATACCGCCTATCCGTTTTGATGAAACAGGAGGGGAAATTATGGGTCTGGATGTCTTCTGGCATTCCGAAATTCCCGATCTGAGGATCCCTGATTCGTCACGGCGTACGGTTGCCGAATACTTCTGGGATGAGGATGACGTACTCATGGACGCCATTTCATCTCTCTCTCAGAGTGACTTTCCTGTCCTATTTGATATCGACCTCTATGGGGACACGCTGTTGGACTTCCGGCAGTGTGCGGCCGCGCGTGTCGAGGTTGAGAGAATTCCGGACTGGAAGAATAATGCGCAGTTGGTGCGGCTAGAGATCCTACTGCGCCGCTGTAGCGAGGCAGCAGGCACTTACGTCTATATTGCCGGAGACTAAGGCGGCTCCCCTTTTGTAGTTCCAGCGCGACATCAAGTGAAGCCGCGCTGATCCTGCAGCGGTGACCCCCGACTCTTGCCGGGGGTCACCCAGCGCTCCCCGGGCTGCATCATGTGCGGAACTGCCGCTGCGGCCCAATCGGAATAGCCGTTAACCGGCTCATCATATGAGCTGGGCGGGAAGCGCTTGGCGACGTTCCGAGCCGGTGTCTCGGTGGGGCCTCCGTATGTGATGGAGGTCCCACCGACGGCGACCTGCGGTCCTGTTCGCATACCGGCATTTGGGAGGTGCCCCGCCCCGACGGCCGTGTGTGCGTGATCCGCCGTCACCGCCCCGGCGGCGTACAGCACTCACTGCCCGGCGGCCTGCCTGCCGTCGGCGAGCAGCCGGTCGACGCGCTGCGCCGCGAGATCCGGGAGGAGCTCGGCCTGGACCTGGCCGCCGCCGACATCGACCCGCTCCCGCGGTTCGAGCAGCACCAGGCCACCACCCGCCCGGAAGACAGCCGGCTGTTCCTGCGCCGCCACCTAGTCCACGTCGTTCACCTGTCGGAGGCGTTCGCCGAGGACGTCGCCCTGGTCGAGCTCGACGCCGAGGACACCACCGAGGTCCTCTGGCTGGCCCCGGCCGACCTTGGCACTCACCTCTACCCGGACGTCGGCGAGCACCTGGTCGACGCCGTCACCGCTCAGGCCCCGCCCGCGGCCGCCGCCCCGGTCCTACTGGAGGCGATGACGGACGCCACCTTCCGGTGGCGCTGATCGCCCGCGGGCTGTCGGCCGGCGATACCACGCTGACCTGATGGACGAGCACGACGAGCAGCTGCTGCGCGGCCGGGTCTACGGCGCCGAACCCGGCGAGGATCCCAGTCCCGAGCCGGGGCGCGAGTACCGGAAGCTGGTGGGCGGCCCGCTGGACGGCCAGTTGATCGACGTCACCGGCTGGGACGCCGACATGCTGGAGTGCGGGGCCGCGCTGATCACCCCGCTGGGCCACTACGGAGCCGACGGCCGCGCCCACTACGAGCCGCGCCCCGGCGACCCGCTCCGCTGGGACTGGGAAGGCGACACCGCGCAGGAGCGGCCCAGGGCCGCGCCTACCAACAAGGGCGGGAGGAGGGCCTCAGCCCGCCCTCCCCACCCCCGTCCTGGCGGGCGATCGGCATTATCGGACTTCGAAGACCCCGTGCTCAGGTGGGGAGTGCCCCGATACGACCAGGTCTCGGCGCGGTCCTGTCCACTGCGCACCGAGCACCCGGAAGGGGTGAAGGACACACCTCACCCGAAGGGGCCGCGCCGTGCCGCTCTCTCACTCCATCGCCCAGTTCCTCCACGCCGCACTCGCCGACCCCTCCGGCCCGCAGGCCCAGCAACTGTGCGACGCCCTCTACTCCACCCGCGCCGGCCTCCACGGTGCCCGCCGCGTCCGCGCCTACCTCCAGCTGCGCGCGGCCGCCCGCCCGGCGCCCACCCCCGCGCCCGTGCCGCAGGACCGGCCCCGCACCGAAGCGCCCTCCCCGCCCGCTGCCCGGACCCGCCGCACGGTCGTGGTGCGCCCTGCCCGGCGCCGCGCCACCACAGCTGCTGCCGTCGCCGCTGACCGAACTGCCCTGCCCGCCTCGGGCAGTAGAAGGGTGCGCGCCGCAGGCAATGGGGAGCGGCGCGCACCGCACCGATTCTGCCCCGGCCGCCCTGCCCGCGGTCGGCCGCACACACCGGCCGCCCCGCGCCCTACCGCCCCGCCCCGGGCCCGGAACAGCGGATCAGCTCGGGACTGGTCCCGTTCGAGAGCGTGTCAGAAAGTTCGTGTAAGTCCGTGATCTGGGAGGCTGGCCGGGGCCCGGCTGAGGGCTCTGGCCGGCCGGAACGGACAGGACATGGGC
>NZ_JBEPAA010000172.1:0-2867 GCF_040298365.1 Kitasatospora sp. NPDC001603 | reverse complement strand
CCTCGGCTTTCCCCTCGGCGCGGACCGCCCAAGGCGCCTTCCTGTGGGGGCCCCGGGGGGGGGGGGGGACCCCGGGGGGGGGGGGGGGGGTGGGGGGCCCCCCCCCCCCCCCCACTCCACAGCCGGGTACGCCCTGCCACCGCCACATCGCCCACGTCCCCACCTCGCCGTGAACAGGCCGCCGCGGCTGCTCCGCACCACGGCGGTCGATTCGTAGGCCCCCGGCAGCACGGGCCCGGTCGGAGGAGGCTGTCCGTGCTCTTGGATGGTGACCAGTGGCGCCAACACTTCGACGGGTATCGCCAGGATGCGTTCCGGCTGGAGGCCCAGCCGGCGTCCACCATGCCGCGCGAGGCCGAGAACCTCGCGCGGTTCCTGCGCGGCGAACCGAAGCCGACCGAGCACAACGCGGCCTGGCACCGACGGGTCAAGGGCTTCGTCGCTACGGGCAGGACGATCGGCCGGGTCCGAGTGGTGCGGGAGCCGTTGACCGACTACCAGCGGTACCAGTTCGCCTGGGGGATCCCCGGCAATATCGCGGCCGGGGAGGACATCCGCATCCTCGACGCCACCGAGCAGGACTCCGGGATCCCGGACCAGGACTGGTGGACGTTCGACCAGTCCTCGGTCGTCCACCTGAACTTCCGCCCGGACGGAACGCAGATCAACCGCGAGCCGGTCGATGAACGAGCCGCAGAGTGCCGAGAGTTGAGGCGGCTGGCGATCTCGAACTCGGCGCCGTTCCTCGAATATGCAAACGACCACACATGACGCCCGATCCCGATCAGCTCGGCTGATCGGGATCGGATCAGGATGCTCGCGACCCTTCCCCTGCGAGAGGGGCGGAATGGGAAGTCGGATCCACCGACTTCCTACTCCGAGTCGGCTTGTTCTCCGGGCTGAGGCCTTCACCGATGAGGGTGGGACCCATGAAGTCCACAGCGTGGTGGCTCACCCGTGTGCGGAACTACCGTGCCACAGGGCGCAGGATCGCTCGGGTGCATGTACTCACCCGGCCGTTGTCCGACTACCTGCGGTACGAATTGGCAGCCTACGCCTACAACGTCGAAGCCGGGGAGGACATCAGGATCCTCGACCTGACCGGCAAGGAGAATCCTGGTCTCCCTGATCAGGACTTCTGGATGTTCGACGGCAAGAAGGTCGTCGACATGAAGTACGCCCCGGACGGAACGCAGATCGGCCGAGAGCTTCTGGAAAGCCCTGACATCGACCAGTTCCGGCACTGGCGGGATCTCGCCGTCTCGCTGTCGGTTCCCTTCACGGAGTACAAGGCGGGGTGACCCGGGGCTGGGACCTGCCGGTGTGAATGAAGTGGATCGGCTGGTGGCGCCCCCTCGCTCGGGTCGAGCAAGGGGGCGCTGTTGGGTCAGGTCGTGAGGTGGTCGAACTCGCCGGCCTTGACGCCCTGGACGAACTTGGCGAACTTCAGGGGCGTGGTACGGACGATGATCTCGCCGCTGTCGGACTCACGGAGTTCGACCATGCCGTCGACGGTGCGCACCTCCATGCAGTTATCACTAGAGCTGCTGAACGAAGACTTCTGCCATTGGTTCTGGGACATCTTTAGTCCTTCAAGCTTCGCGCTGTACGTTGGATCAGATCTCGCGATTCTTCACAAGTGAGAGCCGCCCTCTCGATGCGGTCAAAAGTGCTGCGATATGATTCGAGTTCATCTGGGGCATCGAAGAACATGGGGCCTCACGAGGACTCCATTTCAACTGTATCGAGTTCGGAAACCGCTCCGAAGCTGTAGAGGATGCTCTCGATCGGGCCTGGGTGGGTGTGCACGCCGAAGGGGACCACACGGACACTCACGTTGGCCCTGGCAGAGTCATCGACCACGCAAAAGAGTTGCTCTCGCAGCACATCGGTGCCGCCGAAGCGCGTGAGCAGGCTGGACTCGTGGACGTACACCTCCAGCTTCTTACCAGGACTCTGAAGGAAGGTGTCTCGCCGCTTTCTGCGAAAGGAGGTGCGCAGCTCGATCTCATGAGGTGTGAGGCCAGGAATCTTCCGACTGAACATACCTTGCGCATACTCACTGGTCTGCAGGAGTCCTGGAAGGAATACGGACGTCCAAACCTTGACGGTCCCTGCAGCGAAGTCTTCGTGTTCTGCAGATTCAAGGAAGGCACTGGGGATCAGGCCGCGATACTCCTCCCACCAACCCTTCCCTCGTGAGGCAATGATTTCGGCAAGCGCGCCGATGAGCGGCTGATTGGTGTAGTTACAGGCTGCCGTGATCGTGTGGAGCCGATCAACGTTGACGCTGGTCTTCCCGCTCTCCATCTGCGTCACCTGGGTGGGACTCACGCCGAGTACGCGAGCAAGCTGACTGCCGCCGAGGCCGGCCTGTTCGCGCATCCGTCGCAGCTCGGCGCCCAAACGGCGTTGGCGGAGAGTCGGGTTGGGGCGACCGGGCATGACGTCCTCTCGGCGTTTCGTGAGACCAGTGTGCCGTGTGACCCGCGCGCAGAGTCAACCGATCACACGGGAGGGGGAACTTCCCCGCGAACTACCAAAATTTAGGTTCCTGTGCGCTACGGTCGTCTCACATCGATCCGATGGATCGTCAGTAACGCCTGTTTCCAGGGCAGTAGGCGCCTGCTGCCCGCGCACCGCAGAGCAGCCGTACGCGGGACTCCCAGTCCCGCTCCGGCCTGGCTCACGGAGACGTATCCGCCGGTGACACCACACCCACTCCACTCCGCCTCTCTTCGGAGGTTCCTCATGTGTGCCTTCACCCTGCCCGAACCGCCCGACTGGTCCGCCGCCCGCGAGGAGCTGCGCGAGGCCCTCGACCTCGCCGGCTGGCCCGACGACCTCATCCACGACGCCGAACTCGC
>NZ_JBEPAA010000171.1:0-2909 GCF_040298365.1 Kitasatospora sp. NPDC001603 | reverse complement strand
ACCACGTCCACATCGGCGGCCGTGAGGCCGGCGTTCGCCAGCGCCGCGCGGATCACCCGCTGCTGGGACGGACCGTTCGGCGCCGTCAGACCGTTGGACGCACCGTCCTGGTTGGTCGCGCTGCCCCGCAGTACCGCGAGCACCTGGTGCCCGTTGCGCCGCGCGTCGGACAGCCGCTCCACCACCAGCACGCCCGCGCCCTCGGCGAAGCCCATGCCGTCCGCGTCGGCCGAGAAGGCCTTGCAGCGGCCGTCCGCCGCCAGTCCGCTCTGCTCGCTGAAGCCGACGAAGCCCTCCGGGGACACCAGGATGGTGACACCGCCGGCCAGCGCCATCGAGCACTCGCCGGAGCGCAGCGCCTGGGCGGCCATGTGCATCGCCACCAGGGACGACGAGCAGGCCGTGTCGATCGTCACCGCCGGGCCTTCCAGCCCGAGCGCGTAGGAGACCCGGCCGGACAGCACGCTCGTGGCGTTGCCGGTGATCAGGTGGGCCATGCCCTCGATGTCCGCGCCGTAGCCGTAGCCGGAGGTGTAGCCGCCGACGAAGACGCCGGTCGCGCTGCCGCGCAGCGACTCCGGGTCGATGCCGACCCGCTCCACCGCCTCCCAGGACAGCTCCAGCAGCAGCCGCTGCTGCGGGTCCATCGCCAGCGCCTCGCGGGGGCTGATGCCGAAGAAGCCGGCGTCGAACCCGCTCATGTCCTGGACGAACCCGCCGGACCTGACGTACGAGGACTCGCCGAGCGCCTCCAGGTCCCAGCCGCGGTCGTCCGGGAAGCCGGATATCCCGTCTCCGCCGGAGGCCAGCAGCGCCCACAGCCCGTCGGGGTCGACCACGCCGCCGGGGTAGCGGCAGGCCATCCCGACGATCGCGATCGGCTCGTCGGCCGCGATCGTGGCCGGCACGGCCGCCGGCGTCCCGGCGCCGTCCGGCACCGCCCCCAGCAGTTCCGCCTCCAGGTAGTCGGCCAGCGCGGCCGCGGTCGGGTAGTCGAACAGCAGGGTCGCGGGCAGCCGCAGCTCCGTGGCGGAGCTGAGGTCGTTGCGCAGCTCGACCGCGGTCAGCGAGTCGAAGCCGAGTTCGCTGAAGGCGCGGTTGGTCTCGACCGCCTCGGGCGAGGCGTAGCCGAGCACGTGGGCGGCCTTGGCCTGGACGAGTTCGGTCAGCACCCGGCGCTGCTCGGCCCGGCTCATCCCGGCCAGTCGGCGGACCAGGTCCTGCTCGACCGGCGCGGCCGGGACCTCGGTCAGCAGGGCGGCCAGCCGGTGGATCTCCGGCAGGTCACGCATCAGGGGGACGGTCAGCAGGCTCGCCGCCGGCTGCGGCTGCGCGAGGATGACGGACCAGTCGATGTTGGTGACGGTCAGCACGGTGTCGCGGCAGTCCAGGGCCTCGCCCAGGGCCCGGACCGCGAGGTCCGGGTCCATCACGCCCTCCCACTGGTTGCGGGCCAGCCGCTGCCGGGCGGCCTCGGAGCCCTGCGCCACGCCGGCCGCCCACGGGCCCCAGGCCACGGCGAGCGCGGCCAGGCCGCGGCTGCGCCGGTTCTCGGCCACGGCGTCCAGGTAGGCGTTCGCCGCACCGTAGTTGGCCTGGCCCGGGCCGCCCGTGGTGGCCACCACGGAGGAGAACAGGACGAAGGCGTCCAGGTCGAGGTCGGCCGTCAGCTCGTCCAGGTAGGCCGCACCGGCGGCCTTGGCCGCGAGCACGGACTCCAGGCGCGCCGCCGAGAGGCCGTCGATCACGCCGTCGTCCAGCACCGCCGCGGTGTGCACCACGGTGCCCAGCGCGGGTCCGGTCGTGGCGATCCGGTCGAGCAGGCCGGCCAGGTCGGCCCGGTCGGCCGCGTCGCAGGCCAGCACGTCCACCCGGGCGCCCCGGGCGGCCAGTTCGGCCGCGAGCGCGGCGACACCGGCGGCGCCGGCGCCGGACCGGCTGGTCAGCACCAGGCGCTCCACACCGCGTCCGACCAGCCAGCGGGCCACGTGCCCGCCGAGCGCGCCGGTACCGCCGGTGATCAGCGCGGTGCCGTTGGTCGGCCGCCACGTCCCGGCCGCCGCCGGCTGGGGGGCGTGGGTGAGCCTGCGGCCCACGATCCCGGCCGGGCGGAGTGCGGCCTGGTTCTCGTCGCAGCCGGCCAGTACGGCCACCAGCTGCGAGCCGGTCCGCTCGTCCAGGACGGGCGGGAGGTCGATCAACCCGCCCCAGCGGTCCGGGTATTCGAGTCCGACGACCCGACCGAAGCCCCAGACCTGGGACTGCAGCGGGCTGGTCAGCACCTCGTTCGGGGCGGTGGCCACGGCGCCCCGGGTGAGGACCCAGAGCGGCGCGACGACCTCGACGTCGCCCAGCGCCTGCACCAGGCCCAGCGTGGCGGCCAGGCCCACGGTCACCACCGGGTGGTCCGGCAGGCGGGTCTCGTCGGTCGCCAGCAGCGACAGCACGCCGGACACCTCCCCGGTGCCCCGCAGCGCCTCGCCGAGCAGTGCGGCGAGAGCCGCCCGGTCGACCGTCCCGGCCGGGACCTCGACGAAGACGAGCTCGGCGCCGCGGGAGGACAGGGCGGCCACGCAGCCCTGGGCCACATCGCCGTCGGTCTCCCCGGCGGGGAGCACCACCAGCCACCGGCCGGACAGCCGGGCGAGGCCGCCGGGGACGGTCGCCGGGGACCAGGTCACCCGGTAGCGCCAGGCCTCCGTGACCGAGCGGTCCCGCTCGCGGCGCCGCCAGGACGCCAGCGCGGGCAGCACCTCGATGAGCTGCTGGTCCTCGATGGCCAGCGCCTCGGTGAGGTGGGCCAGGTCGCCACCTTCGACGGCGGCCCAGAACTGCGCTTCCGCCGCCGTGCTCGCACCGTCGCCACCGACGGGGGACGCCGTCGCGGCGGACTGGAGCCAGTAGTGCTG
>NZ_JBEPAA010000170.1:0-2910 GCF_040298365.1 Kitasatospora sp. NPDC001603 | reverse complement strand
CCCGGGGTTGCCGCCCCCCCCCCCCCCCCCGGCGTGGCGGGGGGCGCGCCCCCCGTGCGGGGCCGGGCCCGCCCCGGCCCCGGCCCCTGGACGGGGAGCGTACGAAGCGCGGCCGGGGCGCGCGGATCGATCGTGTGCAACGGCCGGACCGGACCGGGGCGCCTCCCCCGGGCCGCCGCCGCGCGGCGGCCCGCCCGCCCGGCCCCGGCGGGCCCGGGGCCGGTCCACGGCGGCCGACCGCCCGCCAAACCGGCGCGCGAGAGCTCACGGGTGCCGCCCCGCACCACGAGGCGCCCGCGCCCCGGCCTGGCCCCGCGCGGCCGGCGGCTCCGACGATGAGCGCTGTCGGGCCCGTTCCGGGCTCCGGCACCACGTCCGTCCGGGAGGTCCCCATGTCGTTCCCGCGCACCCGTACCGCCGCCGTCGCCCTCGCGCTGCTCGTCGGCGGCGTCACCGCCTCGGCGGTTCCCGCCCGGGCCGCCGTCACCGCCGACCGCGCGGGGGCCCAGAGCCGGGCCCTCAGCCGCTTCGACGACGGCAGCTTCGAGACGCCGAAGGTGGCGGCGAACTCCTTCCTCGGCCTCTCGGCCGGACAGTCCATCGGCCCGTGGCGCGTCACCGGCGGCAGCGTGGACCTGATCGGCGCCGGCTTCTGGCAGGCCGCCGAGGGCGACCAGTCCGTCGACCTGAACGGCTCCTCCCAGGGCACCGTGGCCCAGACCTTCGCCACCACGCCGGGCGCCACCTACTCGGTGACGTACGCGCTGGCGGGGAACCCCGAGGGCGGACCGGCCGTCAAGACCGGCCGGGCCCTCGTCGACGGCCAGGACTTCCAGGACTTCTCCTTCGACACCACCGGCAAGTCGCGGGCCGCCATGGGGTACGTGGGCCGCCAGTTCACCTTCGTGGCCACCAGCGCCTCCACCACCCTGGCCTTCGCCAGCACCACCGGCAGCGGCGCCTACGGCCCGGTGGTGGACGACGTCCAGGTCCGGGAGTGCCGGGCCTGCCCCACCTGCTGACCGCGCGGCCCGCCCGGGCGTCCACGGCCGCGCCCCGGGAGCGGGCGCTGCCTTAAACCGTTCCTAAAACCTTCCCGGCAACCGCCTCTGATGTGCCGAAGGTGCTTGACGTGCACAGCTGGTCTAGTCCAGTTTGAAGCTGCACCGCGCACCTCCCCGCACCGGACCACGCCCCCACCGCACCCGCCGCCCGCCCGCGCTCCCCCTCGCGTGGCGGGCGGCGCGCGCACCGTCCCGAGAGGCACCCCCATGCCACGCGCGCCCCACGACACCCACGCGCCCGACGCCCCCGCCCGGCACCGCCGCCCCGGCGTCCGGGTCAAGCTGCTCGGCCTCGCCGCCGCCACCGTGCTGGCCGGCGGCGGGCTCGCCTCGCTCGCCGGGAGCGCCGGCGCGGCCGACGGCAACCTGCTCGGCAACGCCGGGTTCGAGAGCGGCTCGGCGAGCCCCTGGAGCTGTTCGGCCACCACCGGCAGTGTGGTCGGCACCGGCGCGCACAGCGGCTCGTACGCGCTGAGGGGCGGCGTGAGCAGCAGCGACACCGCGCAGTGCGGCCAGAGCGTCGCCGTTCGGCCCAACACCACGTACACGCTGAGCGCCTGGGTCCAGGGCCAGTACGTCTACCTCGGCGCGACCGGCAGCGGGGTCACCGACCCGGCGGTCTGGACCCCCGGCGGCGCCGCCTGGCAGCAGCTCTCCACCACCTTCACCACCGGTCCGGCCACCAGCAGCGTGACGGTCTACCTGCACGGCTGGTACGGGCAGGGCGGCTACCTCGCCGACGACGTCACGCTCACCGGCCCGGGCGGCAACCCGACCACCCCGCCGCCGACTTCGGCCACACCGACGCCGACCCCCACGCCCACGCCCACGCCCACCGGAACGCCGACCACCCCGCCGCCGGCCACCGCCGTCCCGGTGGCCCCGTACATCGACATGGGCGCCTGGCCGACCCCGTCGATGCCCGCGATGGCCCAGGCCGGCAACCTGAAGTCCTTCACCATGGGCTTCGTGACCGGCGTCGGCTGCAAGGCCAGCTGGTTCAACGCCTACGACCCGCGCACCGGCTGGGCCAAGGACCAGGTGGACGCGCTGCGCGCGGCCGGCGGCGACGTGAAGGTGTCCTTCGGCGGCGCCAGCGGCACCGAACTCGCCGCCGCCTGCGCCTCGGTGGACTCGCTGTTCGCCGAGTACGACGCCGTGGTCAAGGCCTACAACCTGCGCTACGTCGACTTCGACATCGAGGGCGCCGCGATCGCCGACACCGTCGCCAACGACCGCCGCTCCGCCGCGCTCGCCAAGCTGCAGAAGGCCAACCCCGGCCTGAAGGTGTCGTTCACCCTGCCGGTGCTGCCCGAGGGGCTCACCGCCGAGGGCGTCGCCATCGTCCGCTCGGCCCGGGACGCGGGCGTGGCCGTCGACCTGGTGAACGCGATGGCGATGGACTACTACCGCGCCGGCGCCGACTACGGCGACGCGGCCGTCCAGGCGGCCCAGGGCCTCTACAGCCAGCTCAAGTCGCTCTACCCGGCGAAGAGCGACGCCCAGCTCTGGGCCGCGGTCGGCATCACCCCGATGCTCGGGGAGAACGACGACCACCAGGTCTACAACCAGGCGGACGCCCGGCAGCTGGTCGCCTTCGCCCAGCAGCACCACCTCGGCGAGCTGGCCTTCTGGGACGCCACCCGGGACGCCAACGCCTGCACCGGCGCGCTCTACAAGTGCACCAACATCGCCCAGCAGCCGTACGAGTTCGCGAAGATCTTCGCCCAGTACGCGGGCTGAGCGGGGCGGTCACCGGCCCCGCGGGGCCGGGGGGCCCCCACCGCGGCGCCGGGCGCCCCCACCGCCGCCTGCGAGCCGGGCGCCCCCACCCCCACCCCCGAAC
>NZ_JBEPAA010000169.1:0-3440 GCF_040298365.1 Kitasatospora sp. NPDC001603 | reverse complement strand
GCCGCCGCGATCTCCCCCTGCGAATGCCCCACCACCGCCGACGGCTCCACACCGTACGAACGCCACAACGCCGCCAACGACACCATCACCGCGAACAGCACCGGCTGCACCACATCCACCCGCTCCAACGACGGAGCACCGGGCGCGCCACGCAGCACATCGAGCAGATCCCAGTCGACGAACGGCCCCAACGCCTCCGCACACTCCGCCAACCGCGCCGCGAACACCGGCGACTCCGCCAACAGCTCCACACCCATCCCGACCCACTGCGAACCCTGCCCCGGGAAGACGAACACCGTCCGGCCCGGGCCGGGGCCCGCCGCCACGCCGCGGACCACACCCGGCGCCGGGGAGTCCCCGGCCACGGCGTCGAGGCCGCGCAGCAGGCTGTCCGTGTCGGTCCCGAGCACCACCGCACGGTGCTCCAGAACGGCCCGGGTGGTCGCCAGCGCATGGCCGACCGCCGCCGGATCCTCGGCCCGGCCCGCCCCGAGGGCCGAACGCAGGCGCGCGGCCTGCTCGCGGAGCGCGGGCGCGCTGCGCGCCGACAGCAGCCACGGCACCACGGCGGGCCCCGGCACCGGCGCGACCGCGGCCGGCACCTCCCCCGGCTCCGCGTCCACCGGGGCCGGGGCCTGTTCGAGGACGACGTGCGCGTTGGTCCCGCTCATGCCGAACGACGAGACGCCGGCCCGGCGCGGGTGCTCCCCCGCCGGCCACGGCCGGGCCTCGGTGAGCAGCCGGAGCGCGCCCGAGGACCAGTCGATGTGCGGGGACGGCTCCTCGGCGTGCAGCGTCCTCGGCAGGACCTCCTTCCGCATCGCCATCACCATCTTGATCACCCCGGAGACGCCGGCCGCCCCCTGGGCGTGGCCGACGTTGGACTTCAGCGAGCCCAGCCAGAGCGGCTGCTCCGCCGGCCGGTCCCGGCCGTAGGTGGCGAGCAGGGCCTGGGCCTCGATCGGGTCGCCGAGCTTCGTTCCCGTGCCGTGCGCCTCGACCACGTCCACCTCGGCGGCGGACAGCCGGGCGTCGGCCAGGGCCCGCCGGATCACCCGCTGCTGGGCGGGGCCGTTCGGCGCGGACAGCCCGTTGGACCGGCCGTCCTGGTTGACCGCCGACCCGCGCACCACCGCCAGGACGTGATGCCCGTTGCGGCGCGCGTCCGACAGCCGCTCGACCAGCAGCAGCCCGACGCCCTCGGCCATCCCGAAGCCGTCCGCGCCGGCCCCGAAGGCCCGGCAGCGCCCGTCGGTGGACAGACCGCGCAGCCGGGAGAAGCGGACGAACTCCTCGGGGGTGAGCATCACCGTCACCCCGCCGGCCAGCGCCAGCGAGCACTCGCCCGACCGCAGCGACTGGACGGCCAGGTGCAGGGCGACCAGGGAGGAGGAGCAGGCGGTGTCGACCGTCACCGCGGGGCCTTCCAGGCCCAGGGTGTAGGAGATCCGGCCAGAGGCGACACTGGCGGCGCTGCCGGTGCCGACGTGCCCCTCCAGATCGGCCGGGATCTGCGCACCGCGCCGCGCGTAGTCGCCGTAGACCACGCCGGCGAACACCCCGGTGTCGGTCCCGCGCACCGACACCGGATCGATGCCCGCGTGCTCGAAGGCCTCCCAGGCGGTCTCCAGCAGCAGCCGCTGCTGCGGGTCCATCGCCAGCGCCTCGCGCGGCGAGATGCCGAAGAACGCGGCGTCGAACTCGGCGGCCTCGTGCAGGAACCCGCCGGCCCGGACGTAGGAGCGGCCCGGCACGTCCGGATCCGGGTCGTAGAAGTCGGTGAGGTCCCAACCGCGGTTGACGGGCAGCCCCGAGATCACGTCGGAGCCGGCCGCCACCAGGTCCCACAGGCCTTCGGGCGAGGTGACGCCGCCGGGCAGCCGGCAGGCCATGCCGACGATCGCGATCGGCTCCTGCCGGCTGTCCTCCACCTCCCGCAGGCGGTCGCGGGTCTCGCGCAGCTCGGCGGTCACCCGGTTGAGGAAGTAGCGCATCCGGTCGTCATTCATGAGCGTTTCCCTCTGCGGAGTGATCGGGCTGGTAGATGCCGAACTCGTCGCCGAGGAGCCCGATCAGCTCGTCGTCGGTCACGGCTTCGAGTTCGGTGACGGTGTCGGCGGGACCGTCGGCGCGCGACGCGGTGGCGCGCCAGCCGGCCAGCAGGTCCTGGAGGCGGTCGCCGACCGCCTGGCGTTCGGCCACCGCGAGCGAGGCGGCGGACAGGACCGCCGCCAGCCGGTCCAGTTCGGCCAGGACCGGCACCACGGTGGTGTCGGGGCGCGGGGCCAGTTCGGCGTGCAGGTGGTCGGCGAGCGCCGCCGGGGTCGGATGGTCGTAGATCAGGGTGGCGGTCAGCCGCAGGCCGGTCGCGGTCCGCAGGCGGTTGCGCAGTTCGACGGCGGTGAGCGAGTCGAAGCCGAGGTCCTTGAACGGCTGGTCGGGCTCGATCGCGTCCGGCGAGGAGTGCCGCAGGACGGTCGCGATCACCGGCCGGACCAGCGCCAGCAGGGCGCCGGGGCGCTCGGCCTCCGGCAGCTCCGCCAGGCGGCGGGCCAGCGCGGCCGCCGGGTCGTCCGACGGGTCGGCGACCACCGGGCCGGACTGCGCCGGCCCGGGCCGTTCGGCGCGGAGCCCGCCAAGCAGGGGGAGGCGCCAGGCCGGGTCGTCCCAGGCGCAGTGCAGGACAGCGACGGAGGTCTCGTCGTGGTCCAGGATCCCCCCGAGGACGTCCAGGGCCAGCTCCGGGTCGAGGTCCCGGGCACCGTGCCGGCGGATCCGGTCCTCGGCACCGGGGGCGGCCGTGACGGCACCGTCCCAGTGGCCCCAGGCGATCGCGGTGGCGGGCAGGCCGTCCGCCCGCCGCTGGTGCGCCAGCGCGTCCAGATAGGCGTTGCCCGGTGCGTAGTTGGCGTGACCGGCCAGCCCGCAGACGCCGGCGAAGGAGGAGAACAGGACGAAGGCGGAGAGGTCCAGGCCCTCGGTCAGCTCGTGCAGCACCCGGGCACCGCCCACCTTGACCCGCAGCACGTGTTCCATCTGATGGACCGTCAAGGCACTGACCAGGGCGTCGTCGAGCAGCGTGGCGGCGTGGAACACGGCCGTGAGCGGGTGCTCCCCGGGCAGCCCGGCCAGCAGCGCGCCCACCGCGGCCCGGTCGGACACCTCGCACCGGTGGGCGCTCACCCGGGCGCCGGAGGCGGTCAGCTCGGCGAGGAACTCGGCGTCCTCGAAGGCGTCCTCGCTCAGCAGCAGCAGGTGTTCGGCTCCGTCGGCGGCCAGTCGGCGGGCGAGGTGACGGCCGAGCGCGCCGGTGGCACCCGTGATCAGCACAGTGCCGCCGGGCTTCCAGTCACGCACCGCCGGACGGCCCGCCAGCGGCGCCCGCTCCAACCGGCGGACGGACAACCCCGCAGACCGGACCGCAAGTTCGTCCTCACCGT
>NZ_JBEPAA010000168.1:0-3504 GCF_040298365.1 Kitasatospora sp. NPDC001603 | reverse complement strand
GGGGGGCCCCCCCCCCCGCGGCGGGCCCCCCCCACCCCCCCGCCCGCCCGGCGGGCCCCGCCCCGGTCGCCACCGTCCGGGCCCCGGCCGCGCCCCGGCCGGCCGGCCCCGCCGGGTGCGGTGCGGCACCAGGGCGAGCACCGTGGTGACGGCCGCCAGGGCGGCGAGCGCGGCGCGCACCGAGAAGACGTGGGAGCCCAGCAGCGCGACGGCGGTCAGCGCGGCCAGTGCGGTGCTCAGCGCCACCGCGAGCGAGGCGGCGGCGAGCCGGTCGGGCCCGCCGGCCGTCCGGGCGACGGTGGGCCGGGCCAGCAGGACGGCCGCCCCCGGGCCGATCACCAGGAAGGCGCCGGTCAGCGCGACGCGCAGCGGACTGCCCGCCGCCAGCCCGGTGGACGCCAGCGCGGCCCAGCCGAGCAGGGCGGGCGCCAGCCGGGCGGCGGTGCGGGGAGGCGGCCTCATCATCACTGCCCACTCTCCGCGAACGGGCTCTCGACGGCGACCTGGGCGGAGTGCCGGTAGACGGTGGCGTCACCGTCGGTGAACACGACCCGCAGCGTCGGGGAGGCGGAGGCCGCCGCGCGGACCCGGTCGACGGTGTCGGCGGGCAGGATGCCGGTCAGCCTGCACTCGGCGGTCTGGGCCTTGGTCAGCACGAGGTACGAGGGGCCGGTCACGGCGGGGTCGGCGAGTGCGGCCTCGACGGCCGAGGCCGGGTCGGCGACCAGCTGCCGGCGGTCGTCGGGCGTGCCCACCGAGAGCGCCGTCCGGCTGAGCTCGTCGTAGCGCTCCTCGGAGCCGGGCAGGTCCGCGGTGACCGAGACGATCCGCGACCCCGGCGGCGCGGTGTGCGCGACGTAGCGCAGTGCGGCGACCTCGCCGGGGCCGAAGGTGTTCATGGCCTCCTTGCTGTAGTAGCCGAAGACCAGGCCGCCCAGCAGGGCGAGCAGCGCCACCAGGGTCAGCCCCCGGCGCACCGCGGGCAGCGCCCGGCGCGGGCGTCGGGCCCGGTGGCCCGCGGGGGTGCCCGCCGGGGCGGCGGAACCGGCCGGAGCACGGGAGGACGGGATCAGCACGGTCGCGGCGAGCAGAGCGGCCGCGGGCAGCGCGAACAGGTAGGCGCGGAAGATCATCTCGCCGCCGTAGCTGTTGGCGAGCAGCAGCGGGACGGGCGCGATCAGGAGCAGCGGCAGGGGGGTGCGGCGCACCCAGCGGTGGTGCACCACCGCCGTCACCGCGAGCAGCAGGACGGCGGCGGTCAGGCCCCGGTCGACCCAGGAGGCGAACACCTGTCCGGGGGCGGGCTGGGCGAGCCGCTGGAGGCCGGGCAGCGCGTTGTTGTCGGGCGAGGCCAGCGCGGCGACCAGGTTGCCGATGTTCTTGGCCAGGTAGGGCCGCGCGACCGTGGCGTCCCAGGCGAAGGTGATGCCGACGGCACCGACCAGGGCGGGCAGCACCACCCGGCGGTTGCGCCGCGGGAGGGCGAGCATCAGCAGGGCGCTGATCAGCATCAGCGGGGTGAGCTGGTGCGAGCAGGCGATGGCGGCCGTCAGGACGAGCACCAGGGCGAACGGCAGCGGGCGCCAGCCGCCCCGGGGCGGGATGTCGGTCACCCAGGTCATCGCCCGGGCGCCGGTGCCCGGCCCGCTCCGCGCGCCGGCCGGGCCTCGCCCACCCGCCGTGGCTCCCCCACCCGCCGTGGCGTCCCGGCCGGCGGACGCTCCCCCGCCGGGCGGTCCCTGCGCGACGCGGGTGGCCGCCAGCCGGCGCAGCACCAGCGCGAGCACCGCGAGGAACAGCAGGTAGGAGAAGGCCTGCGGGGAGAAGTAGTCCTGGCCGATCCAGGAGGTGCTGTAGTAGATCCAGATGCCGCCCCAGACCAGCCGCCGGTCCCGGGTGACGGTACGGAAGATCAGCAGCAGCGGGCCGAGCAGCAGGACGTTGGTGAGCACCGGGAACCAGGCCGCGTACCCGAGCGCGGAGTGCAGGCCGGTGGCGCGCAGCAGCAGCACGTTGAGCTGGAAGAAGCCGGGCCACTGGTTGTAGATGTCCAGCTCGCCGGCGTTCGGCACGGAGCCGTCGTGGCGCAGCATGGCGTCCACGACCATCACGTGCTTCCAGGCCCACGCGTACCGCAGTTCCGGGTAGAGCAGGGTGGGCGTGGCGTGGAGGAAGGCGATCAGGGCGAGGACGTACCCGGCCGCCCAGCGCTGGCGGATCCGCCGGTCGCGCAGGACGGCGACGAAGCCGGCCACCAGCAGGGCCAGGCCGGTCCAGTACAGGGCCGGCAGCACCTGGATCAGGCCGAGGTCGCCCATGCCGCCGAGCCGCACCCGGGGCAGCGCGAGCAGCCACAGGGCGAGCGCCACCGGCAGGGCCAGGCGGGCGAAGACGCCGAGCGGCCCGGCCTCCCGGCAGCCGGCGCGCAGCGCGCGCAGCGGCCCCGCGCGCAGGCGCCCGGGCGGGCGCGCGCCGTCGGGCTCCGGGGGCGGGCCGCCGGTGGGGAGCTGGGCGGGGGCCAGTTGGTCAACCATTGGACGGCCTTCCGACCGGACTGCCGACCGCGGTGCGCAGCCGGCGGTAGTTGCGCCAGAGCCGCGTGTAGAGGTTCTCCGGGACGGGTCCGACCCGGGCTCCGCGCCCGGCGATCCAGCCGTCGAAGACGTGGTCGGGGGTGTCGCTGCGGACCATCAGCCGGCAGATCCGCAGCACGGAGTCGGAGGCGGAGCTGAACTTGTTCTCCACCGCGGTCGCCGACGTCCAGCCCGCCTCGCGGACCTTGCGCCGGACGGCCGGGCTGGAGTACCCGTGCGGGTAGGCGAACGCGGCGACCTCGTGGCCGAGGGCGTCCTCCAGGCGCCGCTTGCACTCGACGATCTCGTCGGTGCAGCGCCGCCCGTAGACGGTGTCCAGCTGGGCGTGGGTGACGGAGTGGCCGCCGATCTCGACGCCCATCGCGTCCAGGGTGCTGATCTGCCGCCAGTTCAGCATGTCGGCCGGCGGGAAGAGGCTGCCGGTGGGCGGGCCGCCCGGCGGGTGGACGGCGCCGACGGTGACGTAGAGGGTGGCCGGCAGGCCGCGCTCGGCGAGCAGCGGGGCCACCGTCCAGTAGAAGTCGGCGAACCCGTCGTCGAAGGTGAGGACGGCGGCGCGGGGCGGCAGCGGCGGGCCGCCGAGGATCGCCGAGACCAGCCGGCGCAGCGGCACCACGGGCCGCCCGCTGTCGACGATCCGGTCGATCTGGCGGCGGAAGGCCGCGGGGGTCACGGTGTACGGCGCGATCCACGGCGGCGGGTCGTCCGAGACCGAGTGGTACAGGAACACCGGGACCTCCTTCATGGCCGGCTCCTGGTGGACACGGCCTCGACGCCGGGCGGGGCGGCGGGGGCCGCACCGGTGTCCCCGGCGTCCGCGGTGGCCGCGGTGGCCCCGGCGTCCGCCCGGGCGAGCCGGCCGACGGTGTACCCGGCCGCCGCCAGGCAGGCGCCGGCGCCGAGCGCCCCG
>NZ_JBEPAA010000167.1:0-3591 GCF_040298365.1 Kitasatospora sp. NPDC001603 | reverse complement strand
CGTTCGCGCAGGCCTACGTCGGCGGTCTCGCGGTGGACTGGAAGGTCGTGCTGCCCGCCGCCGAGGTGGTGGAGCTGCCGACCTACGCCTTCCAGAAGCAGCGGTACTGGCTGGAGCCCTCGGCCGCGACCGTCGTCCCGGTCGGTGGCGACGGTGCGAGCACGGCCGTCGAGGCCCGGTTCTGGGCCGCCGTCGAGGGTGGCGACCTGGCGCACCTCGCCGAGGAGCTGGAGCTGGACGACCGCCGCTCGCTCGGCGAGGTCCTGGAGGCGCTGACCTCGTGGCGCCGCCGCGAGCTCGACCGGTCGGCGACGGAGAACTGGCGCTACCGCGTCAGCTGGGCGCCGGTCGCCGACCCCGCTCCGACCGCGCTCACCGGCCGCTGGCTGGTGCTCTCCGACCGGGCCGACGACGAGCTGACGCAGGACTGCGTCCGGGCCCTGACCGCCCGTGGCGCCGATGTCACGGTCGCCGAGGTACCGGCCGCTGTCACGGACCGGCAGGACGTGGCCGCCGTCATCGGCGGGGCCCTGCCGGGCGGCGAGGTGCCGGCCGGAGTGGTGTCGCTGCTGGCCCTGGACGAGACACCGGTGCCCGAGTACCCGGCGGTCACCCGGGGTTTCGCCGCCACGCTGGCCGTGGTGCAGGCGCTGGGCGACGCGGGCGTCGGCGCACCGCTGTGGGTGCTCACCCGCGGCGCCGTCGCGGCGACGCCGGAGGAGGCGCTGACGAACCCGCTGCAGACCCAGATCTGGGGCTTCGGCCGGGTCGTCGGCCTGGAACACCCCGACCGCTGGGGCGGGTTGATCGACCTTCCGGCCGCGTTCGACGAGCAGGCCGCAGGACGGCTGGCCGCCGTGCTGGCCGGGTGCGGCGAGGACCAGGTCGCGATCCGTCCGGCCGCGGTCTTCGGCCGCCGGCTCGGCCGGGCCGACCGGCCCCGCGCCCACGCCGAGCAGTGGACGCCCACCGGGACCGTCCTGGTCACCGGAGGCACCGGCGCGATCGGTGGACACGTGGCCGGCTGGCTGGCCGACCGCGGTGCGCAGCGGCTCGTGCTGACCAGCAGGTCCGGGGCCGGCGCCGCCGGTCTGGCCGCGAAGGTCGCCGGACTGGCGGCCCGGGGCAGCCACGTGGACGTCGTCGCCTGCGACGCGGCCGACCGGTCCGACCTGGCCGGGCTGCTCGACCGGATCGCCGCGACCGGCCCCGCGCTGTCCGCGGTGATGCACGCCGCCGGTGTCGTCCAGCACACCACCGTGCACGAGACCGACCTGGCCGAGACGGCCGCCGTGCTGGCCGCCAAGGCCTCGGGCGCCGTCCACCTGGACGAGCTGACCAGGGACCTGGACCTGGACGCCTTCGTGCTCTTCTCCTCGATCGCGGCGACCTGGGGCAGTGGTCTCCAGCCCGCCTACGCCGCGGCCAACACCTTCCTGGACGGCCTGGCCGAGCACCGCCGGTCCCAGGGCCTGACCGCCACCTCGGTGGCCTGGGGTTCGTGGGGCGGCGGCGGGATGACCGACGAGGCGGGTGCCGCCCAGGGCAGCCGCCGCGGGCTGATCGTCATGGCCAAGGACCACGCCGTCCAGGCGCTGGCCCAGGTCCTGGACGGCGGCGAGCCCCAGCTGACGGTCGCCGACATCGACTGGGCGCGGTTCGCCCCGCCGTTCACGCTGCGCCGGCCCAGCCCGCTGATCGAGAACCTGCCCGAGGTCCGGCAGGCCCTGGCCGGTGACCTGCCGGAGGCCGGCGGGGCCGACCCGGCCGCGGGCTCGGACGCGAGCGCGTCCTGGCGGCGGCAGCTGGCCGGCCTGTCGCGCATCGAGCAGAACCGGCTGCTGGTCAACCTGGTGCAGACCCAGGCGGCCTCCGTGCTGGACTACCCGTCGCCCGAGGCCGTCGAGGCCACCCGGGCCTTCAGCGACCTGGGCTTCGACTCGCTGACCTCGGTGGAGCTGCGCAACCGGCTCGGCGCCGCCACGGGCCTGCAACTGCCCGCCACGCTGATGTTCGACGCGCCCACCCCCACGGCCGCCGCCGAGTTCCTGCTGGTGCAGCTGGCCGGCGTCCCCGACGGCGCGCAGAGTGCTCCGGTGGTGGCGGCGGCGAGCGACGAGCCGCTGGCGATCGTCGGCATGGCGTGCCGCTACCCGGGCGGGGTGACCGGCCCGGAGGCGCTGTGGGACTTGGTGACCGCCCGGACCGACGCCATCTCCGTACTGCCGGAGGACCGGGGCTGGGTCATCGAGGACACCGCCGACGCGGCCGACGGCGGGCCCGTCCGGGCGGGCGGCTTCGTCTACGACGCGACCGGCTTCGACGCGGGGTTCTTCGGGATCAGCCCGCGCGAGGCCGTGTCGATGGACCCGCAGCAGCGGCTGCTGCTCGAAGTGGCCTGGGAGGCGCTGGAGCGGGCCGGACTGGACCCGGCGTCGCTGCGCGGTTCGGCGACCGGCGTGTTCGCGGGCGCCTCCGCCTCCGGCTACGGCTGGAGCTCCGGGCTGGAGGGCGAACTGGACGGGCACCTCGTCACGGGGATCTCGACCAGCGTGGTCTCCGGCCGGGTGTCGTACGTGCTGGGCCTGGAGGGTCCGGCCGTGACGGTCGACACCGCGTGCTCCTCGTCGCTGGTGGCGCTGCACCTGGCCGCGCAGGCGGTCCGCTCCGGGGAGTGCACGCTGGCCCTGGCGGGCGGCGTCATGGTGGCGGCCAACCCGCTGCTGTTCGACCAGTTCAGCCGGCAGATGGGGCTGGCGCCGGACGGCCGGTGCAAGCCGTTCTCGGCGGAGGCCGACGGCATGGGCCTGGGCGAGGGCGCGGGCATGGTGGTCGTGGAGCGGCTGTCGGACGCGCAGCGCAACGGGCACCGGGTGCTCGCGGTGATCCGCGGCAGCGCGACCAACCAGGACGGTGCGTCGAACGGTCTGACCGCGCCGAACGGTCCCTCGCAGCAGCGGGTGATCCGCGCGGCGCTGGCGAACGCCGGGGTCCGCGCCGACGAGGTCGACGTGGTGGAGGCGCACGGCACGGGGACCCCGCTGGGCGACCCGATCGAGGCGCAGGCACTGCTGGCCACCTACGGCCAGGAGCGGGGCGGCCAGGGGCCGTTGCGGCTGGGTTCGGTGAAGTCGAACATCGGGCACACCCAGGCCGCGGCCGGTGTGGCCGGGGTGATCAAGATGGTGCTGGCCCTCCAGCACCGGGAGCTGCCGGCGACGCTGCACGCCGCCGAGCGCTCGCCGCACATCGACTGGTCGGCCGGTGAGGTGGAGCTGCTGACCGAGGCGGTGCCGTGGTCGGCCGAGAACCGGGTGCGTCGTGCCGGTGTGTCGTCGTTCGGGATGAGCGGTACCAACGCGCACGTCATCCTGGAGGAGGCTCCGGCTCCGGTCGCCACCGAGGCGGCTCCGGCTCCGGTCGCTCCTGCGGTGGTCGTGCCCGGTGGCGCTGCCGCGTGGGTGGTGTCAGGTCGGTCGGCGCAGGGGCTGACGGCTCAGGCGGATCGGTTGCGGGAGTGGGTGTCGGCGCGGTCGTCGGTGGATCCGGTGGATGTGGCGTGGTCGTTGGCGGCGACGCGGTCGGTGTTCG
>NZ_JBEPAA010000166.1:0-3754 GCF_040298365.1 Kitasatospora sp. NPDC001603 | reverse complement strand
GGCGCCGCTAGCTCAGTTGGTTAGAGCAGCTGACTCTTAATCAGCGGGTCCGGGGTTCGAGTCCCTGGCGGCGCACAGACAGCCGGAAGGCCCCTCGTGAGAGCGAGGGGGCTTCCGGCGTTTACGGGCCCCAGAAGCCGGTCCACGTGGCGCCGGGCGCCGGACGGGGGCGATCCCGTCCGGCGCCCGGCGGGGGCGGTCGGTCAGCGGCGGTCGGTCAGCGGCGGAAGTAGCTGTCGAAGTTCTTGGAGAACTCACGGCCGCCGAACTGGTCCCAGTTGATCGACCAGGTCATCAGGCCGCGCAGGTTCGGCTGGGGGCCGGCCTTGGGGACGTAGCTGCCGCAGTTGGTGGCCTTGGTGAGGCAGTCCAGCGCCTTGTTGACCTCGGCGGGGGCGACGTAGCCGTTGCCCGCGTTGGTGGTGGCCGGCATGCCGATGGCGACCTTGCTCGCGGGCAGCGCCGGGAACACGTTGCTGGTGTTGCCCGCCACCGGGAAGCCCTTGAGCAGCATGTCGGTCATCGCGACGTGGAAGTCGGCGCCGCCCATCGAGTGGTACTGGTTGTCCAGGCCCATGATCGAGCCGGAGTTGTAGTCCTGGACGTGCAGCAGGGTGAGGTCGTCGCGCAGGGCGTGGATCACCGGCAGGTAGGCGCCGGCGCGCGGGTCCTGGCCGCCCCACGGGCCGGACCCGTAGTACTGGTAGCCGAGTTGGACGAAGAAGGTCTCCGGGGCCATGGTGAGGACGAAGTTCGGGCCGTACTTGGCCTTCAGCGTCTTCACGGCGGAGATCAGGTTGACGACGACCGGGCTGGTCGGGTTCTTGAAGTCGGTGTCGCCGGTGTTCAGCGAGAGCGAGTGGCCCTCGAAGTCGATGTCGAGGCCGTCCAGCCCCCACTTGTCGATGATCGCCGAGACCGAGCTGACGAAGGCGTCGCGGGCGGCCGTGGTGGTGAGCTGGACCTGGCCGTTCTGGCCGCCGATCGAGATCAGCACCTTCTTGCCCTTGGCCCGCTTGGCGGCGATCGCGGCCTTGAAGTCCGCGTCGGACTCCACCCCCGGGCACTCGGTGACCGGGCAGCGGTTGAACCGGATGTCGCCGGAGGTGACGGAGGTGGGCTCGCCGAAGGAGAGGTTGATGAAGTCCCAGGAGTCCGGGACGTCGGCGACCTTGGTGTAGCCGGCGCCGTTGGCGAAGCTGGCGTGCAGGTAGCCGACCAGGGCGTGGCTGCCGGCCGGCCCGGTGGGCGTCGCGGTGGGCGTCACGGTCGGGGTGACCGTCGGGGTCACGGTGGGCGTGACGGTCGGGGTCACCGTGGGGGTGACGGTGGGCGTGACCGTGGGCGTCACGGTGGGCGTCGGGCTGGGCGCGCCCGGGCCGTCCAGCGAGACGTCGTCCGCGTAGTAGGTGCCCTGGCCGTACCAGCCGTGGGTGTACACGGTGGCGCTGGTCTGGGTCGCGGACGTGGTGAAGCTGACGCTGAGCTTCTGGTAGGCGCCGCCGGTGCCCGGCGTCCAGGTGCTGGTGCCGCCGTCCACGCCGAGGTAGACGTACGAGCCCTTGAGGTACGCGCTGAGCGTGTAGGTGGTGTTGGGGGCGACCGTGACGGTCTGGGCGCAGCGGGCCGTGTCACCGGCCGAGGCGGCCGCGGCGAGGGCGTAACTGCCGCTGTGGGCCTGGCCGGTGACGACGCTGCCGGTGCCGGCGGAGCAGCTCCAGGGGCCGCTGGCCCCGCTCTCGAAACCGCCGTTGACCAGGAACTCCCCGGCCGAGGCGGCGGGCGCGAGGCCGAGGGTCAGGCCGACCATGGTCGCGGCGGCGACGGCCGAGGCGGTGCCGGCGGCGAGCAGTGTGCGGGGGCGCCGGCGGGGCGGGACGGGTGCGGCTACAGGTGTTCTGCGCATGCGGGGACTCCTGCGGGGGCGCGGATCGTGGGGGACGTCCGAGGGCACGGCGAAGGTACGTGCCAGTGGGGGTTCGGCCCGACCGCGCACCCTAGTTGGACTAGACCACTGAAGTGGATTCGGCCGTGCGGTGTCAATGGTCCAGACCGGTCGGACCCTGCCGCGCGGCGCGTCCGGTTGCCGCGCGTAACACCCCGTCGAACCATGGAGAGATGACGGCACCCGGCTACCTCCGCTACCCGCACCTGCGCGGGGGCCTGCTGGCGTTCACCGCCGAGGACGACGTCTGGATCGCCCCGCTCTCCCCCGGCGGCACCGTCGGCCGTGCCTGGCGGGTCAGCTGCGACCGGACCAGGGTCAGCCACCCCCGGATCTCCCCCGACGGCCGCACCCTGGCCTGGACCGCCTGGCAGAGCCCGACCCCCGAGATCTGGACCGCGCCGGTCGAGGGCGGCGAGGCCGTCCGGCTCAGCTACTGGGGCAGCCAGGACACCCGGCTGCGCGGCTGGCTGCCGGACGGCGAACTCCTCGCCGTCACCTCCTACCACGAGCCCTTCGGCCACTACACCTGGGCGCACGCGCTGCCGCCGGACGGCTCCCCCGGCCGCCGGATGCCCTGGGGGCCGGTCGGCGACGCCCAGCTGAGCCGGGCGCACACCGTGCTGCTCACCGGCTCGGCGCCGCACGAGCCGGCCGCCTGGAAGCGCTACCGGGGCGGCGCCACCGGCCGGCTCTGGGTGGACGGCGAGCAGGTCCTGGCCGGCCACCGGGGGCACCTCGCCTCGCCCATGCCGGTCGGCGACCGGATCGCCTTCCTCTCCGACCACGAGGGCATCGGCAACCTCTACTCCTGCCGCCCCGACGGCTCCGACCTGCGCCGGCACACCGACCACGCCTCCTACTACGCCCGCGAGGCCGCCACCGACGGCACCCGGATCGTCTACCAGCACGCCGGCGACCTCTGGGTGCTGGAGGGCCTGGACGCGCCCGCACCGCACCGGCTGCGGGTGCCGCTCGGCGGCGCCCGGGCCGGCCGGCGGCCGTACCAGGTGAGCGCCGCCTCCCACGTCAAGGACCTGGCCTGCGACCACACCGGCCGCGCCGGGCTGATCACCGTGCGGGGCAGCCAGTACTGGCTCACCCACCGGGACGGCCCGGCCCGGGCGCTCGCCGACACCCCGGGCGTGCGCACCCGGCTGCCGGTCCTGCTCGGGCACACCGGTGAGGCGGGCTGGATCACCGACGCGCAGGGCGAGGACGCGGTCGAGATCGTCCCGCTGCCCGGCCACGACGCCACCGGGCACGGGGGCGACGATCCGGGGACGGCGGCGGACGGCACGGGGACGGCGGCGGACGGCGCGCACACGGCGGCGGACGGCACGGGGACGCACCGGCACCGGGTGCTCGCCGCCGGCCGGCTCGGGCGCGTCCTGGAACTCACCGCCTCCCCCGACGGCACCCACCTGGCCGCCGCCGCCTCCGACGGACGGCTGCTGCTGGTCGCCACCGCGGACGGCGCCGTCCGCGAACTGGCCGCCTCCGAGTACGGACCGGTCGGCGGCGCCCGCTTCTCCCCCGACTCGCACTGGATCGCCTGGTCCCAGCCGGTCGCGGGCCGCTCCCTGCGCCGGATCCGGCTGACCCGCACCGACGTGCCCGCGCCGATCACCGAGATCACCGACGGCCGCTTCGAGGACGAGCAGCCGGTGTTCACCCGGGACGGCCGCTACCTGGCCTTCCTGTCCTGGCGCGGCTTCGACCCGGTGCACGACGTGCACACCGGCGACCTCTCCTTCCCGCTCGGCTGCCGCCCCTACCTCGTCCCGCTCACCGCCGACACCCCGTCCC
>NZ_JBEPAA010000165.1:0-3789 GCF_040298365.1 Kitasatospora sp. NPDC001603 | reverse complement strand
AGTCCACCGGCACACCACGCACCCACACCTCGGCCACCGACGCGAGGAAACGCCCAAGCCCGCCCTCGTTCCGCCGCAACGACCCGACCACCACGACTTCTCCGCCGTGCTCCTCCAACGTCTCCTCGACGGCCGGGCTCAGCACCGGGTGCGCACTGCTCTCGACGAACGCCCGGAACTCGTCGGCCGCACAGGCCCGCACGGCCGCCGCGAACGCCACCGGTTCCCGCAGGTTCCGGTACCAGTACTCCGCGTCCAGCATCGCCGTGTCCACCCGGCCGCCGGTCACCGACGAGTAGAACGGCACCTCCGCCGACCGGGCGGCGACCTCGCCCAGGACGTCGAGCAGTCGGCCCCGGACGGTCTCGACCTGCACGGAGTGCGAGGCGTAGTCGACCGGGATCCGACGCGCCCGCACCCCCCGCGCCTCACAGTCCGCCAGCAGCCCGTCCAGCGCCGCCGGCTCCCCCGACACCACCACCGAGCCGGGTCCGTTCACCGCCGCCACCGACAACCGGCCCTCCGCGGCAGCCACCAACTCCCCCGCCTCGAAAGGGCTCAACGCCAGCGACACCATCCCGCCCCGACCCGCGAGTGCGTCCGCGATCACCTGGCTGCGCAAGGCCACGATCCGCGCCGCGTCCACCAAGGAGAGCGCGCCCGCCACACAGGCGGCCGCGATCTCCCCCTGTGAATGGCCGACGACCGCCGACGGCTCGACACCGTAGGAACGCCACAGCTCGGCCAGTGCGACCATCACCGCGAAGGACACCGGCTGCACCACATCCACCCGGTCCAGCGACGGCGCGCCGGGCACGCCCCGCACCACATCGAGCAGATCCCAACCGACGAACGGCCGCAACGCCTCCGCGCACTCCGCCAACCGCGCCGCGAACACCGGCGAGGAATCCAGCAACTCCCGGCCCATGCCTACCCACTGCGCTCCCTGACCCGGGAAGACGAACACCACCCCCGCGTCATGCGGCAGGTCGGCCGCGCCCTCAACGACCCCCGCTGCCGGCGAGGCCCCGCCCACGGCGCGCAGACCGAGCAGCGCCTTGGCCCGGTCCTCCGCGACGACGACGGCCCGGCGTTCCAGCCGCGCACGCCCCGAGGCCAGCGAGTAGGCCACGTCCGGCACACCGAGGCCGTCCCGTGCCTCCCACCAGTCGGCCACCCGCGCGCCCTGCGCCCGCAACGCCGACCCGCCCCGCGCGGACACGACCAGCGGCACCACCCCCGGCCCCGACGACGTGGCCGACGGCTCCTCCAGCGGTGCCTGCTCCAGCACCACATGCGCATTGGTCCCGCTGATCCCGAAGGAGGAGACAGCCGCCCGACGCGGCCGCTCCACCGACGAGCCCCACTCCCGGGCCTCCGTCAGCAACTCCACCGCGCCCGAGGACCAGTCGATGTGCGGCGAGGGCTGCTCGGCGTGCAGCGTCCTCGGCAGCACACCCGCCCGCATCGCCGACACCATCTTGATCACACCCGCCACCCCGGCAGCCGCCTGGGTGTGCCCGATGTTCGACTTCACCGAGCCCAGCCAGAGCGGTGCTCCCCCGGCGCGGTCCTGACCGTAGGTGGCCAGCAGGGCCTGCGCCTCGATCGGGTCACCCAGGGTGGTGCCCGTACCGTGGGCCTCCACCACGTCCACATCCCGCGCGGACAGTCCGGCGTTCGCCAGCGCCTGCCGGATCACCCGCTGCTGCGAAGGACCGTTCGGCGCCGTCAGACCGTTCGACGCACCGTCCTGGTTCACCGCACTGCCCCGCACCACCGCCAGCACCGGATGCCCCAACCGCCGCGCGTCCGACAGCCGCTCCACCAACAGCACCCCGACACCCTCGGCCATACCGAACCCCTCGGCATCCACCGAGAAGGAACGGCACCGACCGTCCCTCGACAACCCCCGCTGCCGCGAGAACTCCACGAACATCCCCGGAGTCGACATCACCGTCACCCCACCGGCCAACGCCAGGTCGCACTCACCCGACCGCAACGACTGCACCGCCAGGTGCAACGCCACCAACGACGACGAACACGCCGTGTCCACCGTCACCGCCGGCCCCTCCAACCCCAACGCGTACGAGACCCGGCCGGACAGCACGCTGCCCGCGCTGCCCGTCACCGCGTAGCCCTCGACCTCGGTCGACGCCTCTCGCAGCAGGGTCGTGTAGTCCTGCATGCTGAGGCCCGCGAAAACGCCGGTCCTGCTGCCCCGGGCCGAATCGGGGTCGATCCCCGCCCGTTCGAAGGCCTCCCACGAGGTCTCCAGCAGCAACCGCTGCTGCGGGTCCATCGCCAGCGCCTCCCGCGGCGAGATCCCGAAGAACCCCGCGTCGAACTCGGTTGCGGCGTCCAGGAATCCGCCGGCCCGGACGTAGGACCGCCCGGACGCGTCGGGGTCGGCGTCGTACAGGCCCTCGACGTCCCAGCCGCGGTCCGCGGGCAGCGCGGAGATCGCGTCCGTCCCCGCGTCGAGCAGCCGCCACAGATCCTCCGGCGAGCGCACGCCACCGGGGTACCGGCAGCTCATCCCGACGATCACGACGGGCTCGTCGGACCCGGCCGTCACCGGACGGGCGGCCGGGAAGGCCGGCTGGTGCCCGAAGAGTTCCGCGTGCAGGTGGTCGGCGAGCGCCGCCGGGGTCGGATGGTCGTAGATCAGGGTGGCGGTCAGCCGCAGGCCGGTCGCGATCCGCAGGCGGTTGCGCAGTTCGACGGCGGTGAGCGAGTCGAAGCCGAGCTCCTTGAAGGCGCGGCTCGGCGGGACGGTGTCGTCGGAGGAGTGCCGCAGGACGGAGGCGACCACCTGGCGGACGGTGTCCAGCAGGGCCTTCCGCTGCTCCTCGGCGGAGCGTCCGGCCAGGCGGCGGGCCAGGTCCGGGGACTCCTCGGCGGAGGTCGCGGGTGTCCGCTCCGGACCGGCCACCGGGCGGTCGGCGGCGAGCAGGTCACTCAGCAGCGGGACCGGCCTGGCGCCCGCGCCGAGCCCGGTACCGTCCCAGCGGGTGCTGAAGACGGCGACCGCGGTCTCGTCGTGGTCGAGGATCCCCGCGAGCGCGTCCAGCGCCAACTCCGGCCGGAAGGTCAGCACACCGCGTCGCCGGATCTGCTCCTCGATGGCGGGTGCGGCGATGCCGCCGCCGTCCCAGTGGCCCCAGGCGATCGCGGTGGCGGGCAGGCCGTCCGCCCGCCGCTGGTGGGCCAGTGCGTCCAGATAGGCGTTGCCCGGTGCGTAGTTGGCGTGACCGGCCAGGCCGCACGTCCCGGCGATCGAGGAGAACAGGACGAAGGCGGAGAGGTCCAGGCCTGCGGTCAGCTCGTGCAGCACCCGGGCACCGCCGACCTTGACGCGGAGCACGTGCTCCATCTGATGGGCGGTCAGGTCACCGATCAGGGCGTCGTCGAGCAGGGCGGCCGTGTGGAACACGGCGGTGAGCGGGTGCTCCGCCGGCAGCGCGGCCACCACCTCGGCGACCGCATCCCGGTCGGCCACGTCACAGGCGGCCACGGTGACCTTCGCGCCGAGCCCCGTGAGCTCCGCTTCGAACGCCTCGGCGCCGGGTGCGGCACGACCGCTCCGGCTCAGCAGCAGCAGGTGTTCGGCACCGTCGGCGGCCAGTCGCCGGGCGAGGTGACGGCCGAGCGCGCCGGTGGCACCCGTGATCAGCACAGTGCCGCCGGGCTCCCAGTCACGCACCGCCGGACGGCCCGCCAGCGGCGCCCGCTCCAACCGGCGGACGGACAACCCCGCAGACCGGACCGCAAGTTCGTCCTCACCGT
>NZ_JBEPAA010000164.1:0-3793 GCF_040298365.1 Kitasatospora sp. NPDC001603 | reverse complement strand
ACCCGGCGCGCGAGTGGGCGGAAACCGAACTGAAGGCCGCCCGCCTGGTCGCGATAGCGTCGGGCACCGCAACCGACTGAAGCGGGACGCACACCACACCACGCGGGCCCGCCTTCAACGCTCCCGCCGGTCCCCCGCCCGCGTGTTCGGGCAGGGGGGTTGACCGGCGTCCTGCCGCACCTACCGTGCGTCCTGTTCCCGTCCGGCCGCAGTCGAGTGCTGCTTGCGCTGCTGTGGTGTGAGCATCCCGGCACCTGCCCGGTCCCCTCCCCCGCCCAGAGCGGGTCGGGGTGTTGGGCCACCGCAGAGTCCAGTAGCGCACCGCGCCGTTCAGTCGATCGTTCGGCGCCGCACGAGACCGTTCAGTACGCAGGTCAGGCAAGTGCCCACTGAACTCCGCGGTGCGGCCCGACAGCCCCGCAGCGGCTTCAGCAACACAAAATCAATAGCACGAGGAGACCGGTGAATCCGATCACTGTCGAACTGCTCAAAGAGGACTGGGCGGACGCCCCGTACGTCTCCGCCGCTCAACGCGAAGCCCTGGAACGCCTCTCCGACGACGAGCTGAATGCCGCGTTGCAATCCGCGTTCCTCCCGGTGGCCGACACGTACTACTCCGTCCTGGACTGTATCCAGTACGACGCCACAAGGTCGCTACTGAGGGACCTCGGCCTTTGAGGTCAAGGCCAGTCCGCGCGAAGGTCGACGCGGACTGACAGCCCGTTCCTGCCCGGCGCACTCCCGCTGGGCAGGAACGGCACCCTGGCCCCGGTGATTCCCGCACGGCTCCCAGTCCACAGCACACCCGCCGCCGGACCTGCTGGACGGCTTCGTGCGGTGGACGCCCTCGCGGCTACCGCACGAATGAGTTCAGTGCGCAGGTCAGAAGGGCGCTCACTGAACTCTGTGGTGTGGCCCAACACGGGGTGCCCGCTCCGCCCCTTCCCGGCCGCCACCCCACCGCCCACACCCAGCTCCGCCTCGCTCGACCACTCGCTGAGGACCTCCGCCGGCTATGGGAGAAGCCCGCTTCACCCGGACGACTCACCCCGGCGCGAGTCCGGCGAGGGTTCAGGAACATCCGCGCGAAGTCGCTCCTCCCGGCCAGTGCGCCGAAACCTGGAAGACCTGGCCCAGGCCGACCGGTCGGCTCCACCAATCGGCAGAAGGCCCCGCGCTTCGACGTGGGCAAGACCGGACTGCGTGATCTGACGATCAAGGAACGACGACAGCGCATCGAGCAGGGAACGCGACCGCCTGACCGCGTCGTTGGTCCACCTGGAAAGGAGCGTCCGTGAAGACACGTCAGAGGGACCGAGGCGCCCCCGAACCGCAGACACCGTGGAACGAAGTCAGGCCGCGGCTGTGGATAGGCGGGCACTTCTGGGCCAGCCCTGCCGGCGAGGTGCAGACCGCCGTTGTCGATTCTGAATTCGACCTGGTCATAAGCCTGTTTACCCGACCAGGCCACGGACCGCACCCCGGAGTCGACCATCTGATCAGTGAGATCCCGGACGGCCCGCTCACGGCTGAGCAACTCTATTCGGTCCAACAGTTGGCCGTCACGGCCGCTGAGGCCGTACGGAATGACCGCACCGTTCTCGTGCGCTGCCACTCCGGTTACAACCGCTCCGGCCTCGTCGTCGCACAGACCTTGATCGAGCTGGGCCAGGACCCGGCGACCGTCATCACGCTCATCCGGCAGAGACGATCGCCCTGGGCCCTGAACAATCAGACCTTCGAGCAGTACCTCAGTACGGGACTCGACGTCGCCTACCTCCTGGCCGGACTCGAAACCCGCACCTGATCAACAGCGTCAGAGGTTAAAGACAAGCTGAAGGGGCGTCCGGCCGCCATGGCCACCCGGACGTCCCACCCCCGCCCCGTGCTACCGGAAGGACGAGCCCGCATGGCTTCCCGCACCCCGCCCGGCCCGGGCACCGGCGCGCTGCTGCGCGTCATCCTCGACACCGCACCCCTGATCGCCGCCGTGAGCGCCGAACTCCGCGCCCACCGCGAAACCCCTGGTCACCTACACCTTCCACAGCGACTCCGTGACCGCCCGGCTCCGCTCCCGCCCGACGCCTGAGCCCGGTACCTCACGGTCGTGACCGGCGGGGATCCGTGTCGACACAGGACCTCCACGGCCCGCCCGGCCGGGGGTTGACCGGCCGCCCGCCGCCCGTACGGTATGTCCCGTGTCCGGCGATGACCGTCCCGGCCGCCGGGCCCCGGGCCGTCGCCCCGGCCCCGGGGGCGCCGGTGCCGGGGCCGGCCTTTCGCGGCGGACCGCTCGCCCGGCACTCACCCACCCCGTTCCACCGGAAGAGACGAGAAGCCATGACCACCATCGACGCACACACCCGCCACGAGAACGCACTGGCCGCCCTGGCCCAGGCCCAGGACGCGTACACCGCCGAACTGAACCGCAGCCCAGCCCGCACCGGCGACAGCGTCCAGGACGTCCCGCCGGTCCTCCTGTGGGCCGCCGAGATGACCAGGCACGGCGACAAGGTCGCGGACGCCATGATCGAGGTCGCCGAGGCCAAGGTGGCCGCCCGCATCGCAGCGCCGGACTGGGCCGCCACCATTCGGGAGAGGGCCGAGGCCTACCGGGCGCAGACCCACAACGCGTTCTCCTCCGGTCTGACCGCAATCCGACAGGCCGTCCTCGATCACGATTTCCAGGGCGGCCATACGCGGTGACCGGCGCCGTGCCGCGCTCCCGTCGACTGGTCCCATCCCGCCTGCCGTGCTCTGCCCCGTCCGGCCGGGCAGGCCGGGCGTTGGCTGCGGCGCGCAGCGTGCTGGTCGACCACCGGCGGCGGATGGCCGTGGCCACCCTCGGCCGCGCCACCGAAGCCGTCCGGGAGCTCAGCCCTGAGCGTTTCGCCGCGCCGAGGGCCTGAGCCGTCCGGCTCGGCGTCGCACCCCCTCACCGCGAGCGGCCCGGCCCCCCGGAACACCGACGGGTGCACCCACCCCGACCGCACCGCCCCCGGCTGAGCCCGGCCCGCCGACGCCCACGGGGTTGACCGGCGATCTGCCGCTCCTACGGTGTGTCTTGTTCCCAGCCCAGCCGCTGTTTCCCAGTGCCTCCCCACCACCTTCCGGTGGGTCGAGGCGCCCGTGCCGCGCCCATCCCCGCCGACCGTCGGCTCGTTCGTCTTCGCATCTCACGACAGGAGCGCTACTGATGGCCAACGACCGCCACACGTCCATCCCGGACAGCCCGACCTCCGCCGCCGCGTCCGCGACGTCCGCCACCTTCGCGCTGCGACGGGTCACCCAGTGCGAGGGCTGCGAGTTCCCCACGGCCGACCTCGACGCCTACGAGGCGCGGCTGATCACCGTCGACTGGGTGCTCTGCGGCTACCACCAGCGCGAATCCCACCTCCTCCAGGCCGGTTCCAACGGCGCCCTGGAAGCCACCGGCGGCTTTCACTACTTCTGACCCCGCCACCCCGCCCGGGCACCCCTCATCCGGGCGGGGGTACACCGCCCCAGTCCCACCTCATCGTTGTGTCCCCGCAGCCGCCCCCTCCCCCTCAGCGAGGAGGAGCGCGACAGCATCAGGACCCGGCTCATCGCCGACGGCGCCGATCCCGGCCCCGCCGATGCCCCGCCGATCGGCGCGGCAAGCTGAACTAGGCGTGAACGGGGCGTCCGGCCAGCCGGACGCCCCCCCCCCCCCCCCCCCCCCCCCGCCCGGGGGGGGGGGGGGCCCCCCCCGCGGGGGGGGGGGGGGGCGCCCGCGCGCCCGGGCGGGCGCCCGCGCCCCCCCCCGCCGGCG
>NZ_JBEPAA010000163.1:0-4020 GCF_040298365.1 Kitasatospora sp. NPDC001603 | reverse complement strand
CACACCCTCCCGGTCGGTGGTGTGGTCGTCCGCGAAACGACGGTCACCCGTCGCGTCCGGCACGTACTTCACACAGACAACGATCCTCAAGCTCACGGCCTGTCTCCTGTACTGGTCTCGTCCGGCGGCTGCGGCTGTGCAAGCGGGCGCGAACTCGGCACGCACCCGCTCCGGGCAGCGTGTTCCCGTGCCGGTCCGGAACTTCCTGGCAGCATACTCGCCAGTAGTCGAATGACACTACTGGCCAGTAGCTTACGCCGCCGAGCCCCGGCCGACCGCCCCTCGGCCCCCCTCGCGAGGGCCTGAGGGCCCCCGGCCCGGACGGCCCGCGGAACGGCTCGCACTGCCGTCAGCCCTCATCCTGCCCCAGCGTCCCGCCGACACCACCCGACGGGGCGGCGCATCGGGAGTGGGATTCACCACCCGGGCCGCCGCACCCCCCGGAGCGGATCAGACCGCCTCGCCCAGCGCCGCGATCACGTCCGCCTTGCGCGGCAGCCCGGCCGCCCGGCGCACCACCCGGCCACCCGCGTCCAGCACCAGGACCGTGGGCGTCCGCAGGATCTCCAGCCGACGGACCAGCGCCAGCCGCTCCTCGGCGTCCAGCTCGATGTGCGCCACCCCCTCGACCAGACCCGCCACCTCCCCGAGCACCCGCCGGGTGGCCCGGCAGGGCTGGCAGAAGGCGGTGGAGAACTGCACCAGCGTGGCCCGCTCGCCCAGCGCCTCCCCCAGGTCCGCCGCCGAGAGCCGTACCGCCCCGTCCTTCGCCCGCACCCGCAGCCTCCCGTCGCGCTGGGCCCGCAGCAGCCCGAACGCGCTCGCCACCGCGAGCACCACGACGCACACCACCAACCCGGTCATCCCCCCAGTCTGCCCCGGCCCCCCAGGAGTCCGACAGAGTGGTCGACCGCCGGGGCGGGGCCCGCGTACGATCGCCGGGTGGACTCCGACCGCCCGGTACGACCGCTGCTGACCACCCGCCGGGTGGTCGACCTGTGCCGGGCCACGGCCTCGCGCTGTCACTGACGCGCCCTGCCGTCCCCCCTTCTGCGATCCAGATCCGGAGCCCCCGTTGCAGATAGACCCCCGCGGCCCGAGGTTCGCCGCCGCGCTCAGCGCGGCCGTCCTCGGCGCCGTCCTCCTCAGCGGCAGCGGCCTGCTGCTCACCCTCCAGGGCATCGTCTTCGGCCTCGGCGCCATCGGCGGCCTGCACCGGTCGCCGTACAACTGGCTGTACCGGACCCTGCTCCTGCCCCGGCTCGCACCGCCCACCGCGACCGAGGACGAGCGGCCGCCGCGCTTCGCCCAGGGCGTCGGCCTGGTCTTCGCCGCCGTCGGCGCGCTCGGCTTCCTCACCGGGGTGACCTGGCTCGGCCTGCTGGCCACCGCGTTCGCCCTCGCCGCCGCCTTCCTCAACGCCGTGTTCGGCTACTGCCTCGGCTGCGAGATGTACCTGCTCGTCCGCCGCTCCCAGGGCCGGCTGGACGCCGCGTCCTGACAGGACGGGAAAGGTTCCCGGCCCGCCCATCACGGACGTCACACACCCGTCACCCGCCCGACCGCCCGCCTCAGGTGACAGCGGGCACTCGTTCGGGGGATCATTTCCGTGTATCACCCGTGGCCGCCGCGGCGTGCCGCGCCTCCGGTCGGCCCCACGTACGACACGGGTACCGCCGGACCGGGCCACCAGGGCCCGTGGGAAGTCAGGACTGACCGTGGCAGAGCTCGTGTACCCGCCGGTGATCGGCGCCGCACTGACCGTCTTCCGCGCGCTCGACGTGCGCATCAGGATCGTCGGCGCCGAAAACATCCCCGCCCAGGGCGGAGCGGTACTGGTGAGCAATCACATCAGCTACCTGGACTTCCTCTTCGCCGGCCTCGGAGCCTTCCGCGGCGGCAAGCGCAAGACCCGCTTCATGGCCAAGGACGACGTCTTCAAGCACGCCGTCTCCGGCCCGCTGATGCGGGGCATGAAGCACATCCCGGTCGACCGCACCGACGGCCAGCCCGCGTACGAGGCCGCCGTGCGCGCCCTGCGCGCCGGCGAGATGGTCGGGGTCTTCCCGGAGGCGACCATCAGCCGCTCGTTCATGCTGAAGAAGTTCAAGACCGGCGCCGCCCGGATGGCCGCCGACTCCGGCGCCCCGCTGCTGCCGGTCATCCTGTGGGGCACCCAGCAGCTCTGGACCAAGGGCCGGCCGAAGACCCTCACCAAGCGCCACGTCCCCGTGACCATCATGATCGGCGAGCCGATCGAGCTGGCGCCCGGCGACAAGCCCGTGATGGTCACCCGCCGGCTGCGCGCCGCGATGAGCGAGATGCTCGACCGGGCCCAGCGCGAGTACCCGGGCAAGCCGAGCGGGCCTGAGGACACCTGGTGGCAGCCCGCCCACCTCGGCGGCACCGCGCCGACCCTTGAGGTCGCCGAGGCCGAGGACGAGGCAGAGGCCGAGCGCCGGGCCAGCCGCGACTGACGCCCCCGGGCCGGCGGCGGCCGGCCGGGCGCGCCGCGCCGCGCCGCGCCGTCAACCCAACAATCCATTCTTCATACTCCGTGCGACCGAGTGGCCACGGACCGTCGCGTGTCGGCGGCCTGCCCGCCCTCCCGATCTGACACAGTGACAGCTCCCCCGGGGGCCTCGTCCTGCACCGAGACGGAGATGACACGCCGATGACCGGCACACGGCTGCTGCCACTCACCACCACGGCCCGCACCCGCGCCCGCGCAGGTGCGGGCCTCCTGCTGGCGGGCACCGCCCTGCTCGCCGGGTGCGGTGTCCAGCCCGGCGAGATCCCGCTCAGCGAGATCCGGACGGAGTCCCCGTCCGCCACCCCGCCTCCCGACCCCGCCATCGCCAACGCGACCCCGGGCGTGATCGGAGCCGCGGCACCGGCCCTGCCCGTCACGGCCCACAACGGCCTGATCGCCGGCCGGGTCTTCCTCGACCCCGGACGCCTCACCAGCGCCGTCTTCACCGTGACGGCCGACGGCGGCACCCTGCAGCAGCTCACCCGGCCCTCCGGCCAGGACCGCGACGACCACCCCGACTGGTCCCCCGACGGCAGCACCCTCGCCTTCGACCGGACCGAGACCGAGACCGGCGCGGCCCGGCTCTGGACGGTTTCCGCCGACGGCGAGCGCGCCCACCAGATCGGCCAGCTCTGCGAGACCGGCGCCGCCGACTGCGCCAACGAGCAGGAGAGCGGCCCCGCCTTCTCCCCCGACGGGAAGCAGCTCGCCTTCAGTCGCACCTGGGGCGCGATCGACACGTCCACCCAGCAGATCCAGTACTCCGACCTGTACCTGATGAGCCCCGACGGCACCAACGCCCAGCGGCTGACCTTCCTCACCAACGACACGCCGTACTCCGGCGAGGTCCGCAATCCGAGCTGGTCGCCCGACGGCAAGCAACTGGTCTTCGAGTACCGGACCAGCTCGACCGGGCAGCCCGCCAGCGGCCGGGCCCTCTACGTCGTCAACGCCGACGGCACGGGCCTGCGCCGACTCACCCCGTGGGAGCTGCGCGCCGGCGAGCGCGCCAGCTGGTCCCCCGACGGCACCCGGATCCTGTTCACCACCTATCCGGCCGGCCCCGACTACACCCCCGGTGGCGGCATCTACACCGTGCAGCCCGACGGCAGCGCCATCGACGCCCTGACACCCGGTCCGTCCGAGGTCTTCTACGGGGCCGCCGCCTACTCCCCCGACGGCACGTCCATCGTCTTCTCCCAGGCCCCCGCCGGCGGAACCGCCGACCTGTACCGGATGCAGACCAACGGCACCGGCGTCACCCGGATCACCGAAACGGCCGACCAGTGGGTGAGCCGCCCGAACTGGGGCACCGCCGCACCCCACTCGTAACCACGGGGCGCCGGGGCCGGCCTTCGGTCGGCCCCGGCGTCGCGTGGGCGTGCCTTTCCCGGAAACGCAAAGAACCCCCCGATCCTTACGGACCGGGGGGTTCTTTGGAATGATTGTTCGGCGGCGTCCTACTCTCCCACAGGGTCCCCCCTGCA
>NZ_JBEPAA010000162.1:0-4175 GCF_040298365.1 Kitasatospora sp. NPDC001603 | reverse complement strand
CCGGAGGTGAGGGAGGTGAGGCCGGAGGCGACGGCGGCGAGCTGGTCGGCGCGGTCGCGGGGGAAGCCTTCGGACATGCACAGCAGGAGGCCGTCCGCGGAGACCACCACCGTGTGCGACACCCCAGGGGTGTTGTCCACGAAATTGGTGATCAGCCAGTTCAGGTTCTGTGCGGCCTGGCTCATCTGACTCAACTCAACGCTCCTGGTGGTTCGAGCCGCCGAAGAGATCGGTGCTGCGGTTCTGCTGTCCGTTGCCGGACGGGTCTACCTGATCGGGGTCGATCCGGAAGCTTCCGGTGTTGCCGGCGCTGCGGCCCTGCTCCACGCCGCGGCGCAGGTTGGTGAGCCGGCCGCGGACCTCCTCGGGGCTGCGGGAGACCTGCGGCCCGTCCTGCGGAGTGGGCTTGGCGTTGCCGGCCACCAGGTTCTGCTTGGGCACCCGCCGGGGCAGGCCGGACGAGGTGGTCCCGCCGGAGGCGGGCTCGCGCAGCTGCTCGGCACGCTGCCAGGCGCCGTCGTTGGGCGACTGCCAGGCGGCGCTGGTCGGGCCGGTCGGTCCGGTGGGACCGTAACCGCCCAGCGCGGACACCTCGTGTCCGCGCGGTTCGGCGGGCGCCGAGGTGTCCTTGGCGCCGGTGAACCAGTTCGGGGTCTCGCCGGTGTCCTGGCCGCCGCCCTGCTGCGGCGCGGCGGCGGGGCCGCCGCCGGCCAGCTGCTGGCCGGGGCGGCGCTGCGGCAGCCCGGACGGCAGGGTGGCGGCGGGCTGGGCGGACGGCAGGGCCGGCGGCTCCGGGGTGTACGGGTGGCCGGCCGGGGCCTCCTCGGCCCCGTACTGCTCGTCGGCGTAGCCGTCGTAGCCCGGGTACTGGCCGTACTGGTCGTCCTGGCCCTGGTTCTGGCCCTGGTTCTGGTCCTGACCGTACTGGTCGTCGCCGTAACCCTGCTGGGGGAACCGGCCGTAGGCGTCCTGGCCGTAGTCGTTCTGCCCGTACTCGGTCCCGGCGTAGCCGTCCTGGGCGTACCCGTCCTGGGTGTAGCCGCCCTGGTCGTAGCCGTACTGCTGGTCGGCGTAGCCGGACTGGTCGTAGCCCTGCTGGGGGTACTGGCCGTCCTGGCCGTCCTGGCCGTAGCCCTCGTCGTTGCGCCGGCCGTACGCCGGGTACTCCTCCTCGACCTCGGCGTCGAGCACCTGCCGCTCCTCCGGCCCGAGCGGGCCGGACTCCAGGGCCGCGCGGCGGACCTGGTCGAGCCGCTGCGAGCGCTGGACGGCCTCCAGGGCCGGGCTGAAGCCGCTGGACCCGGCGCTGCCGTTGCCGGTGAGGTGGTCGTCGAAGCCCAGCTCGGCGGCGCTGCGCGGCTGGTTCTGCTGGACCTCGGCGGCCCAGTCGGCCGCGGACGGCTCCTGCTCGGCGAAGATCCGGGAGACGGTGAACTGCTCCTCCGGCTCCGGGGCGGCGCCCATCTGGGTCAGGAACGGCGGGAGCATGACCAGCGAGGTGGTGCCCGCGGACTCGCCCGAGGGGCGGAGCTGGACGCGGACGTCGTGCCGCTGGGAGAGCCGGCCGACCACGAAGAGGCCCATGCGGCGGGAGATGGTGGCGTCGACGGTGGGCGGCTCGGCCAGCTTCTCGTTGATCTCGGCGAAGTCCTCGGCGGTGAGGCCGATGCCCTTGTCGTGGATCTCGACCAGCACCCGGCCGTCCGGCAGGCGGGTGGCGTTGACCAGCACCCGGGTCTGCGGGCTGGAGAACGAGGTGGCGTTCTCCAGCAGCTCGGCGAGCAGGTGGACGAGGTCGGTCACGGCGGCGCCGACGACCTCGGCCTCGGGGATGCCGGAGAGCTCGACGCGCTCGTACTGCTCCACCTCGGACGCGGCGGCGCGGAGCACGTCGACCAGCGGGACCGGGGTGTTCCAGCGGCGGCCGGCCTCCTCGCCCGCGAGGACGAGCAGGTTCTCACCGTTGCGGCGCATACGGGTCGCGAGGTGGTCCAGCTTGAAGAGGTTCTCCAGCTGGTCCGGGTCGGCCTCGTTGTTCTCCAGGTCGGTGATCAGCGCCAGCTGGCGCTGGATCAGGCTCTGGCTGCGGCGCGACAGGTTGGTGAAGATCGCGTTGACGTTGCCTCGCAGCAGGGCCTGCTCGGCGGCGAGCGCGACCGCCTGCCGGTGGACCTGGTCGAAGGCCCGGGCGACCTCGCCGATCTCGTCCTTGCCGTGCAGCGGGATCTGGCTGACCGAGGTGTCCACCCGGTCCGGGTCGGTCTTGGAGAGCCGCTCGACGAGGTCCGGCAGGCGGTGGTCGGCGATCTCCAGGGCGGCGTTGCGCAGGGTGCGCATGCCCAGGATCATCGAGCGGGCCACGTAGCCGGTGAGGACACCGGCGAGGACCAGCGCGGCGAGCACGATCGCCGAGTTGAGGATGGCGTCGTAGAGCGCGTTGTCCCGCAGGTCGGCGGCGTCGTTGAGGACGTCGTCCAGCAGCGCGACCTCGGTGGCGCGCAGGCTGGCGATGTGGGTGTTGGAGGCCTGCTCCCAGTTCTCCTTGGTCAGACCGGCGTCCTTGGCCTCCTTGTAGGCGGCGTCGGCGGCGGCCTTGCCCTTGGACTGGCCCTCGGCGGCGGCCTGCGTGTAGGCGGCACCGAGGCCCAGCAGGCCCGTCATGGTCGGCACGCTGCCGTTCGGCATCCGGTACGCGGCGCGCTGGTCGGCGGCGGCTTGGGCGACCTGGGCGTCGGAGTAGCGCTGGGCGTCCTCGGGGGCGCTGCCGGTGTTGAACTCGGAGAGCGAGACCTGCTCCAGCTTCTGGGAGACCAGGAGCTGCTGGATCAGGTCGGCGTTCTCGTACCGGGTGGTGGACTGGGCCGAGATGCCGACCAGCAGGTGGAGCATCAGCGCGCGCTGGGTCGAGGCCGAGGCCTTGGCCAGCGACATGGCGTAGATCGCGCGGCCCTTGCTGGTGATGTTGCTGCTGCCGAGGCCGACCGAGTTGTCGTAGGCCAGCAGCGGCGCGATCATCGTCGAGTACGCGGACTGGGTCGCGGTGGCGAACAGCTCGGGCTTGTAGGCGACGTCGCGCAGGTGCGGGAGGAACAGCACCATGCTCTGGAAGGCCGCGTGCCGGTGGGGCAGTTCGGCCGACTTGTCGCTGGCGTCGTAGGCCGCGTTGTACGCCTTGAGCGCGGCGTCGGTGGTGGCGCGGGTCTTCGGGACGTCGCCGTTCGGGTCCTGGCCGGTCAGCAGGGGGCTGAGCGACTTGTCGCGCTCGTTCTCCAGCGCCTCGGCGAGTTCGGTGGCCGCCTTGGCCAGGCGGGCGGTCTTCTCGGCGCGGGAGGCCTTGACGTAGCCGTCGACCGAGGTGTTGACGCGCAGGCCGCCGAAGATCAGGCCGATGATGACCGGGATCATCAGGATGGCTATCAGACGGGCCGGCACACGCCAGTTCCGCGGCCGGAGGAAGTCGTACCGACCACCCTTGCCGCCGCTGCCTCCGTCGTCCGCCGAGCCACCGCCGCGGCGCTCCGTGGAGGCGGCCGGCGGCTTGGGGGCGGGGGCCGGGGGTCGCTCCTCGACCGGCGTGAACGCGGAGAATCCGGCCGGGTCCGTTGCGGTACCGTTCGGCTCGCTCTGGCGGGGCTCGGAGCGCCGCTGCGGGGCGACCTGCTGCTTACGCCTCACTCGACAACAACCTCTCGGCCGATTGGCGGCCATGGATCAATCCAGCGCTACCCCTGGCAGCGGCCCGCTGGTGGTGGGACTGCCGAAATGGATTTAGGGGTAGCTGGAATTTCAGCACGTGCAGGGATGGGGGACAAACAGGTGTCGATGGCGGCCTGCTGCGGAGCAATCCGGACATTAGCCGACATCGAGGGGCAAAACCGTGGTCTTCTGGCGCTGAGCGATGCTAATTCGCTACGCATGGTCACTGTTGATCACAAAATGCCTACCGAACTGTTATCCGCTGCTTATGTAGGGGTCTTGCGTGGGCCGCCGCGGCGACACCCGCGCCCTAGCCGCAGCTGCCCCGGTGCCCGACCGTGACGGCGGGGCACCGGGGCGTGCGACCTGCGGGTTCCCGCTCAGCGCAGGCGGGCGAGGAGGGCGTGTTCGACGAGGGTGATGAGGGCGCTCTTGGCGCTGTCGCGTCGTCGGGCGTCGAGGGTGATGACGGGGGTGTC
>NZ_JBEPAA010000161.1:0-4253 GCF_040298365.1 Kitasatospora sp. NPDC001603 | reverse complement strand
GGCCACGGCCGCGCCCGCGTCAACAGCTCCACCGCACCCGACGACCAGTCCACCTGCCCCGTCGGCTCCGCCACGTGCAGCGTCTTCGGCAGCACACCGTGCCGCATCGCCTGGATCATCTTGATCATTCCGGCGGCGCCGGCGGCGCCCTGGGTGTGGCCGAGGTTCGACTTCACCGAGCCCAGCCAGAGCGGTTCCGCCTCTCCGCGGTCCTGGCCGTACGTCGCCAGCAGCGCCTGCGCCTCGATCGGATCGCCCAGCACCGTTCCGGTGCCGTGCGCCTCGACGGCGTCCACGCCGTCGGCGGCGACCCCGGCGTTGGCCAGCGCCTGCCGGATCACCCGCTGCTGCGCCGGTCCGTTCGGCGCCGACAGCCCGTTGCTCGCCCCGTCCTGGTTGACCGCGCTGCCCCGGACCACCGCGAGCACCCGGTGTCCGTGGCGGCGCGCGTCGGAGAGCCGCTCCAGGACCAGCAGGCCGACCCCCTCGGACCAGCCGGTGCCGTCGGCCGTCGCGGAGAACGGCTTGCACCGCCCGTCCGCCGCCAGCCCGCGCTGCCGGGAGAAGCCGGTGAACGCGGCCGGCGTGGTCATCACGGTCACACCGCCGGCCAGCGCCAGCGAGCACTCGCCCGACCGCAGCGAACGGCTCGCCAGGTGCACCGCCACCAGGGCGGACGAGCAGGCGGTGTCGACGGTGATCGCCGGGCCCTCCAGCCCGAGCGTGTAGGAGATCCGGCCCGACGCGACGCTGCCCGCGCCGCCCGTACCCGCGTAGGCCTCCAGCTCGGACGCCCCCTCGGCCCGGTCGAGCAGCGCGCCGTACTCGTGGTAGAGCAGCCCCGCGAACACCCCGGTGTCGCTGCCCCGCAGCGCCGCCGGGTCGATGCCCGCGTGCTCGAACGCCTCCCAGGAGGCCTCCAGCAGCAGCCGCTGCTGGGGGTCCATCGCCAGCGCCTCGCGCGGCGAGATGCCGAAGAACTCCGCGTCGAACTCCCCGGGGTCGGCGAGGAACGCGCCCGCGTCGACGTAGCTCTTGCCCGGACGGTCCGGGTCCGGGTCGAACAGCGTGTCGAGGTCCCAGCCCCGGTTCTCGGGGAAGCTCCCGACCACGTCCCGGCCCGCCGCGACCGTCTCCCAGAGGTCCTGCGGCGAGTCGATGCCGCCCGGGAAGCGGCAGGACATGCCGACGATCGCGATGGGCTCGTCCTGCGCCTCGGCGGCGAGTGCGGCCGGGCGGGCGCCCTCGGCCTCGCCGAACAGCTCGGCCTCCAGCCGCCGCGCCAGCACGGCCGGCGTCGGATGGTCGAACACCAGGGTGGCCGGCAGCCGGAGCCCGGTGGCCGTGGCGAGCCGGTTGCGCAGCTCCACCGCGGTCAGCGAGTCGAAGCCCAACTCGCGGAAGGCGAGCGCCGGTTCGATCCCGGAGCCGGTGCTGTGACCGAGCACCGTCGCGGCGTGCGCGCGCACCAGCTCCAGCAGGGCCCGACCGCGCTCACCCGCCGGCCGGCCGGCGAGCCGCTCCGTCAGGGTGCCGGCCGCCCGGCCCTCGGCGGCGGCCCGGGCCACCCGCCGCCCCGGCCGGACCAGGCCGCGCAGCAGGGCGGGGACGGTCGCGTCCGCGGACCGCAGCCCCGCCAGGTCGAGCGCCATCGGCACCAGCACCGCCTCGTCGGCCGCGAGCGCGGCGTCGAACAGCGCGAGCCCCTGCTCCGAGGAGAACGGCCGCACGCCGCTCCGGGCGATCCGGCGGTGGTCGGCCAGGTCGAGGTGGCCGGTCAGCCCGCTGGCCTCGGCCCACAGGCCCCAGGCCAGCGACACGGCGGGCAGCCCCTGCGCCCGCCGCGCCCCGGCGAGCGCGTCCAGGGCGGCGTTGGCCGCCGCGTAGGAGGCCTGGCCGGCGCCGCCGAGCACGCCCGCGGCGGAGGAGAAGAGGACGAACGCGGCGAGGTCCTCGCCGGCGGTGAGCTCGTGCAGCGCGAGCGCGGCATCGATCTTGGGCCGCAGGACGGCCGCCAGCCGCTCCGGCGTCAGCCCGGCCACCAGGCCGTCGTCCAGTACCCCGGCGGCGTGCAGCACACCGGTCAGCGGGCGCCGGAGGCCGGCGAGCAGTTCCCGCAGCGCGTCGCGGTCCGTGGTGTCGCAGGCCGCGATGGTCACCTCGGCGCCCAGTTCGCGCAGCGAGGCCTCCAGTTCACCGGCGCCCGGGGCCGCCGGACCACCGCGGCCCACCAGCAGCAGATGCCGCACCCCGTACGCCGTCACCAGGTGCCGGGCCAGCAGCGACCCCAGCGTGCCGGTACCACCGGTGACCAGCACCGTGCCCTCGGGATCGAACCGCGGCCCCGGCGCGCCGCCCTCGGACGGGATCGCCCGGACCAGCCGGGGCATCAGCACCTCGCCCGCCCGGACGGCCAGTTGGGGCTCCTCGGAGGCGAGGGCGGCGGGCGGCAGGAGCGGCACTGCGGCGGGGTCGTCGACGTCCACCAGGACCAGGCGCCCCGGGTGTTCGGCCTGCGCGGAGCGCACCAGCCCCCAGACGGCCGCGCCGGCCGGGTCCGCGGCCTCGCCCGGCCGGACGGCGGTCGCGGAGCGCGTCACCACCACCAGCCGGTGGTCCGCCGACCGTTCGTCGGCCAGCCAGGACCGCAGGGTGTCGAGCGCCCGCCGGGCCAGCAGGTGCACGGCCGCCGCCCCCTCCTCCCCGGGCGCGGGGAAGTGCTCGACGACCACGGCCGGGGCCGGGGCCGCCGCCTCCGGCGCACCGGGCGCCGGCGCCCATGCGATCCGGTAGAGGGAGTCCCCGGCGGCGGCGCCCGCCGCGCCGAACTCCTCGGCGGAGACCGGGCGCAGGGCCAGCGACCGGGCGGTCGCCACCGGCTGCCCGGCGGGGTCGGCGACGGACAGGGCCATCCGGTCCGGTCCGTCCGGCCGCAGCCGGACGCGCAGGGCCGAAGCGCCCGCCGCGTGGACGCGCACCTCGTTCCAGGCGAACGGCAGTCGGGTGGCGATCGGGGCGCCGGGACGGGCTACCGCGTCGGTCCCGGCGCCTGAGGCTGAGCCTGCGTCCGCGTCGGCGTCGGCGTCCGCGTCGGTCAGGAAGGTGGCGTGCAGGGCCGCGTCCAGCAGCGCCGGGTGGAGCCCGTACCGGCCCGCCTCGGCCGACTGCTCCTCGTCCAGGCCGACCTCGGCGAACACCTCGTCGCCACGGCGCCAGGCGGCGCGCAGCCCCCGGAAGGCGGGCCCGTAGTGGTAGCCCGCCGCCACCAGCCGCTCGTACAGCCCGGCGGTCTCCAGGGCCACCGCGCCGGGCGGCGGCCACACTTCGGCGTCGAAGGCCTCCGGGGACCGGTCCCCGGCCGAGCCGGCGGCCGCCAGCACGGCGGTGGCATGGCGGGTCCACGGCTCCTCGCCGCCCCGGTCCGGACGGGTGTGGACCCCGACCTGCCGCACCCCGGACGGCTGGGCGGCGCCCACCCGCACCTGCAACTGGAGACCGCCCTGTTCGGGCAGCACCAGAGGCCGCTCGATGACCAGCTCGTCGAGCAGCTCGCACCCCACCTGGTCACCGGCCCGGACGGCCAGTTCGACGAAGGCGGTGCCCGGCAGGATGGCGGTGCCCGCCACGGCGTGGTCGGCCAGCCAGGGGTGGGTGTCCAGCGAGAGCCGGTTGGTGAACAGGACTTCGTCGCTGTCGGCCGGTTCGATCACCGCGCCGAGCAGCGGATGGTCCGCCGTGCCGAGCCCCGCGCCGGTCAGTCCGCCGCCCGTGAGCCCGGAGGCGTTCAGCCAGTAGCGCTGCCGCTGGAACGGATAGGTCGGCAGCTCCACCCGCCGTGCGGGCGGGCCGCCGAAGGCCGCCGCCCAGTCCACCGGCCGGCCCTGGACGTGCACCTCGGCGAGCGAGCCGAGGAACCGGGCGGGCCCGCCGTCGTCGCGGCGGAGCGAGCCGGTCACGATGCCCTGGATCCCGGCCGCCTCCAGCGTCTCCTGGAGGCTCGCCGTCAGCACCGGGTGCGGACTGACCTCGACGAAGACGCCGTGGCCCTGCTCCGCCAGCGCCCGGGTCGCGGGCTCGAAGGCGACGGTCCGACGCAGGTTGCGGTACCAGTAGTCGGCGTCGAGCTCGGCGCCGGTCAGCCAGCGCTCCTCGACCGTCGAGTAGAACGGCACCTCGGCCGGGCCCGGCTCGACCGGCGCGAGCACCGCCAGCAGTTCCTCGCGCAACCGCTCCACCTGCGAGGTGTGCGAGGC
>NZ_JBEPAA010000160.1:0-4752 GCF_040298365.1 Kitasatospora sp. NPDC001603 | reverse complement strand
GAGACCGAAACCGGCCTCGTCCTCCCCCTGCGCAGCATCCTCGCCACCGACTACACCGACGCCCGACTCCTCCCCGAAGCCATCGACTTCGTCTATTGGGGCGGCCACCTCACCCGCGCCCAACAAGCCACCACCACCCACCACCGCCCCCCGCACCACATCACCGGCCTCCACTTCATCCACCCCGACCACCTCGCCGACACCATGGGCCCCGACCAGCACCACCGCGTCACCCAAGCCCTCGACGCCCTCACCCGCGGCGCCCACCTCCCCTTCCTCCTCCGCGGCATCCCCGCCGAATAGCAGCCTGCCGAAGTGGGCCCGTCCGGCTAGCGACCGGAGCACGGGCCCCGGTAGGCGACCTCGGGCACGTACTTCTCCCACTGCGAGCGGCTGATGGCGCCCGTGCTGTAGGAGCAGAGTCGGGCGGCGAGGTTGGCGGGGTCGGTGTCGAGCAGCGAGACGCGCTGGTTGGAGGCGACCAGGAGCGTCGGGCCGGCCGCCACCAGCGCGCCCGCGCGGATCGATCCGCCGCTCGGGTCGGCGACGGGAGCCGTCAGGACGGGAGCGGTGGGGTCACGGACGTCCCAGAGTTCGAGGGCCGTGCTGTTGCAGACGGTCATGAGCCGGCCGTTCTCGGCGAACTCGATGCCCTCGACGTCCTGCAGCGTCTGGACGGATCCGAGCGCTCCCGATCCGATCAGGGTCGGCATGGACGGCTCCGCGAACTCGATCTCGACCTTCACGATGTCCGACCGGCCGTCCGCCGTACCGACCGGCGGCTCGACGAGATATGCCATGTCTCCCCCTCGGGACCTCGGCGGCCCCCGCGCGTGGCTGTCCCCCACCTGGTCTACCCCGCCCCGTTCCGGCTGACCCGGCATCCACCGAATCCACCCGAACCGCACCGGCCCGGAGGCCTCAGCGCACGGCCGGACGGCCTCCCCGGCCACCCACCTCCAGGGCCGCCGCAGGCTCCTCGCCGCCGGCCACCGCAGGCTCCTCGCGCACACACCGGCGGGCGGGGGGATGATGTGCTTCAGGAAGCGCGAGGAGGTTCCGGCCCATGGACATCTCGCTGACCACCGACCGGCTGATCATCCGGGACTGGTCCCCGGACGACGCCGAGGCCGCTCTGGCGATCTACGGCTCGCCGGACGTCGCCCACTGGCTGACCCCGGCGATGGACCGCGTCGCCGATGTGGCGGCGATGCGGTCGGTGCTGCAGGCCTGGCAGGAGGCGCAGCCGAACCTGCCGCCCCCTCGGGGCCGGTGGGCCGTGCAGCGCAAGGAGGACGGGGCCGTCGTCGGCGGTCTCGGCATCCGGCTGCTGCCGCCGTTCGAGGACGACCTGGAGATGAACTGGCAGCTCGCCCCCGACGCCTGGGGCAAGGGCTACGCCACCGAGGCCGGCCGCGCCCTCATCGCCTGGGCGTTCACGCAGGAGGCCGAGGAACTGTTCGCCGTCGCCCGGCCGAACAACACCCGCGCCATCGCGATGGCGAAGCGGCTCGGCATGGAGTGGGTCGGCGAGACCGGTAAGTACTACGGGCTGAACCTCCAGGTCTACCGCGTCCGCCCGAGCGACTTCCACGACTGACGGGGCGCACCCGACGCCCGGAGGATCGCCCGCCTACCCGCCCGCCCCCTCGCCCGCCTACCCGCCCGTCGTGGCCTACCCGCCCGTCGTGGCCTACCCGCCCGTCGTGGCCTACCCGCCCGTCGTGGCCGGGCCGCCCGTCGTGGCCGGGCCGGGCGTCGTCGGGCCCGCCGCGGCCGGACCGGCCGACGTCGGGATCGGCGGGGCGGCCGGGGCCGGGCCGAGGGTCGTGGTGCCCGGGGCAGCGCGGTGGCCGAGGCCGGTCCGGTAGACGTCCAGGGCGCGCTCCACCCGGCCGGTGCGGCGCAGCAGGTCGCCCAGGAGGCGGCAGAGGTCGGCGAGGTCGCCCGCCGCGCCCGCCCGTTCGAGCAGGGCGAGGGCGTCGACGTAGTGCCGCTCGGCGGTGTCCGGGTCGTCCCGGTCCTCGGCGATGAGTCCGAGCAGCCGGTGCGCCCCGGCGGCGTGGACGGTGCCGCGGTCCGGGCCGATCCGGTCGAGGAGGCTGCGCAGCAGGTCGTCGGCCTGCTCGTGCCGGCCGCGGCGGCGCAGGACGTCGGCGAGCTCGACGTCCACCTGGTGCGTGAACAGCTCCGCCTGCCGGGAGGCCAGCATGGCGCGGGCGGTGCGCAGTTCGTCCTCCGCGCGAGCCAGGTCGCCGGCCTGGGCGTGCACGTAGCCGCGCATCCAGTGGCACTTGGCCAGGTCGGAGGTGAGGCGCAGGCGCTGGTAGAGCGCCTGGGCCTTGGCGAGGGAGGCGTCGGCCTCGGCCGCCCGGCCGTCGGCGATCAGGGTGCGGGCCACGCTGCGGTGCAGCCCGGCGACCAGTGCGGGGTCGGTGGCGTCGGGGGCCAGCGCGAGGGCGAGTTCGGCGGCCTGGGCGGCGCGGGCGTGGGCGCCCATGTCCATGTAGGGGCCGATGGCGGCCGAGTACAGCAGGAGCAGCGCGTCGGGGTCGTGCAGGCCGCCGGCGTTGAGCCGGTCGATGGCGGTCTCCAGCAGGTAGCAGGCGTACCGCAGTTCGCCGGCCAGCAGGTGGGCGACGGCCCGGCCGCGGATCGCGGCGGCGCGGCGCGGCAGCGGCTCGTCGGCCAGGAGGCGCTCGGCCTGCTCGAAGTGCTCCCTGGCGTCGTCGAGGCGGCCGGCCTCCAGTGCGCAGTCGCCGAGGCCGAGCAGGGCGGCGGGGCGGACGGACTCGACGCCGTAGTGGTCGGCGCGGTCCCGGACGGCGGTGAAGCGGCGGGCCGCCTCGGCGGTGTCGCCGTCGGCCAGGGCGCTCTGGGCGTCCGCCAGGGCGATGCCCAGCTCGGTGGCCAGGTGGGCCGGCCGGCCGGTGGCGAGTTCGTCGAAGGTGACGCCGAGGCGCTCGGCCAGGTGGCGCAGCGCCGCCTCCGAGGGGTGTACCCGGCCGGCCTCGACGGTGGAGACGTAGGCGGCGGTGTAGGCGGGCTCGGCGAGCATGCGCTGCGTCAAGTGCCGCTCCCTGCGCAGTTGTCGGACGCGCCGGCCGATGTCGGCCGGGTCCTGTTCCGAGGTCATGTGCGCCCCTTCGTCGGGTGTCGGCCCGTTCTCGTCCCGCCCTATTGTCGTGGACGTGACAGTGGCTTAGATTAACTCCCTGTTTCAGTCTGATTATCTCGACACTTAAGCACCCCCGCCGGCGTTCCGCCGCACCGTGCCCCAGCACCGCCCCCGCCCCGCCCACCCCCGCCCCTCCCGGAGGTCCCCGTGCGTCACCGCAGGCTCGCCACCACCGCCCTGGCCGGCGTCACGGCCCTGGCAGCCCTCTGCTCCTGGGCCGTCCCGGCCACCGCCGCCCCGGCCACCCCGCCGGCGACCGGCTCGCCCGTGACCGGCGCGCGAACCGGCGCCCACCAGGTCGAGGCGTTCGCCGAGGACGGCAGCATCAGCCGCGCCCGGGTGCCCGCCGCCTCGCCGTTCGTCGCCCCGCAGTCGCTGGCCGGGCCCCCGGCGGGCGACGGCACCGTCACCCCGCTGGTCAGCAACGGCAGCACCGACAGCAAGCTCGACGTGGTGGTGATCGGTGACGGCTACACGGCCGCCGAACAGCAGAAGTTCCTCGCCGACGCCGCCACCAAGTGGCAGGAGATCACCCGCGTCGAGCCCTACACGACCTACCGCTCACTCTTCAACGTCTGGGCCGTGCAGGCCGTCTCCACCGAGTCCGGCATCACGGGCGACCCGGACCGGGCCACCGTGCGGCAGACCGCCCTCGGCTCCTACTTCTGGTGCGAGGACGTCGAACGCCTGCTCTGCGTCGACACGGCCGCCGTCGACCGCTACGCCGCCAAGGCGCCGAAGGCGGACCTCGTCCTCGTGGTCGCCAACAGCGCCAAGTACGGCGGCGCCGGCTACAACGACGTGGTCTCCCCGCTCGGGTACTCCGGCATCGCCACGGTCTCGGGCGGCAACGACCGCTCCGGGCAGGTGGCCGTGCACGAGACCGGCCACTCCCTGGGCCTCCTCGCCGACGAGTACTCCTACGAGGGCCAGGGCAGCTACGAGGGCGACGAACCGACCGAGGCCAACATCACCACGCTGACCGCCGACCAGCTGCGCCGCACCCGCGCCAAGTGGTACCGCTGGCTCGGCCGGACCTCCCCCGACGGCGGCACCGTCGGCGCGTACGAGGGCGGCGGCTACTACCCGACCGGCCTCTACCGGCCCACCGACAACTCGATCATGCGATCGCTCGGCCGCGAGTTCAACCTCCCCGGCCGCGAGGCCATGATCGCCGGGTTCTACCGCTACGCGACCACCCTCAGCAGCCCGACCCCCACCACCACCCCGCTCACCCCCGCCGACCGGCTCGCCGTCGAGCTGCCCGCCCCCGGCACCCGGCTGCACTGGTACCTCGACGGCTTCGAGCTGATCACCTGGCGCGACCGCACCGCGGTCACCCTCGCCGACCTGCCCCTCTTCGGCCCGAAGGGCCTGCGCCACCGGCTCTCCGCCGTCGCCACCGACCCGACGACGGCCGTGATCGACCCCAAGCTCCGGGCCACCCTGACCGACACCCTCTCCTGGGGCGTCCACCGCTGACGCGCCGTACGCCGTGGAGTGGGAAGTCGGCCCGGGGCGGCCCGCACAACCCCCGCGCCCCCGGCGGGGTGCGCGGGGAGGGGCGCGCGCGC
>NZ_JBEPAA010000159.1:0-4771 GCF_040298365.1 Kitasatospora sp. NPDC001603 | reverse complement strand
CCGACCGCCGCGCCCTCCCCGCCCCCGACCTCGACGCCTTCACCACCACCGGCTACACCGCCCCCCGCACCCCCGTCGAGGAACGCCTCGCCGCCATCTGGGCCGAGGTCCTCGGCCTGCCCCAGGTCGGCGTCGAGGACAGCTTCTTCGACCTCGGCGGCGACTCCATCCGCGCCGTCCGACTCGCCGGAGCCCTCCGCGCCGCCGGCTACGACATCACGGTCCGCGACGTCTTCGAACAGCGCACCATCGCCGCCATGGCCATCGCGGTCGGCGACGGCACCGGCGAGTCCCTGATCACGGCCGTCCAGCCCTTCGCCCTGATCGGCGAGAACGACCGCGCGGCCCTCCCGGCCGACGTCGTCGACGCCTACCCGCTCTCCCAGGTCCAGACCGGCATGCTCGTCGAGATGCTGGCAGCGACCCACGGGCGGAACGTCTACCAGAACATCACCTCCTTCCGCCTTCCGGACCGCCAGGCGTTCTCGCCGGACGCCCTGCGCGGCGCCGTCGAGCTGATCACCGCGCGCCACGAGACGCTCCGCAGCTCGATGCACCTGGACGGGTTCTCGCAGCCGCTCCAGCTGGTGCACGCGACCGCCGGGATCCCGGTCACCGTCCATGACCTGCGCGGCTCGACCGCCGAGCAGCAGGCCGAGCACGGCCGTGCCTTCGCCGCCGCCGAGCGCGCCGCCGCGTTCGAGCTCACGGCCGCTCCGCTGATGCGCGTCGCCGCACACCTGGAGTCCGACGAGTCCTGGTACCTGACCCTCACCTACCCGCACGCCATCACCGACGGCTGGTCCGTCAACTCGATGCTGGTGGAGCTCCTGGGCGACTACCAGGCGCTGCGGGACGGCCGCGAGCCCGCCGCCCCGGCGCCGCTCCCGGTGCGCTACGCGGACTTCGTCGCCGCCGAGCAGACCGCACTGGCCGACCCGGCGACCCAGGCGTTCTGGCAGCGCGTCGTCGACACCCACAGCCCGCTGGTCCTGCCCGCCACCTGGGGCGGCGAGCCGGGCGGCCGGACCGGTCTGCAGGTGCCGTTCGCGGACCTGGAGGAGGGGCTGCGCAAGCTCGCGGCCGAGGCGAAGACCTCGCTCAAGAGCGTCATGCTGGCCGCCCACCTCAAGGTGATGGGCAGCCTCACCGCCGAGGACGCCTTCCACACCGGTGTGGTCTACCACGGCCGTCTGGAGGCACCGGGCGCCGACCGGGTGCTGGGTATGCACCTCAACACCCTGCCGTTCCCGGCCAGTCGGGGCGCGAGGACCTGGCGTGAGCTGGTCGAGCGGACGTACGCGACGGAGACCGCCATCTGGTCCCACCGCCGCTACCCGCTGCCCGCCATCCAGCGCGCCGCCGGCAGCAGCGGCGAGCTGGTCTCCGTGATGTTCGACTTCCACGACTTCCACCAGCTGGACGCCGACGAGGTCGACACCTCCGCCGAACTGCGGGAGAGCGCCAACGAGTTCGGTCTGACCGTCATCACCCGTGACGGGCGCTTCCACCTCAGCAGCACGACCGAGGCCTTCGGTGCCGAGGGCCTGGAGCGGTTGGGTGGGTTGTACCGGTCGGTGTTGGAGGCGATGGCGGCGGATCCGGAGGGTGACGCGCGTGTGGTGCCGTTGTCCGGGGCCGAGGTGGCGGTGTTGTCCGCGCCGGGGCGTGAGGTGGTGTGGTCGACGGTCAGTGCGCCGGAGGCGTTCGCGGCCCGGGTCGTGGAGTCGCCGGACGCGGTCGCGGTGGTGGTCGGTGATGTGGAGCTGACGTACGGGCAGGTGGCGGAGCGGGCGGCGCGGTTCGGTGCGCTGTTGCGGGCGGCGGGTGTCGGTCCGGAGAGCGTGGTGGGTGTGTGCCTGCCGCGTGAGGCGGATCTGGTGCCGCTGCTGCACGGCGTCTGGCTGGCGGGTGGCGCGTATCTGCCGATCGATCCGGCGCTGCCGGGTGAGCGGATCGACTACATGCTGGCGGACTCGGGCGCGGCGGTGCTGGTGACCGTGAGCGGCCGGTCGGTGGACTTCGCCGGGACGAGGATCGACCTGGACACGGTGGTGCTCGACGAGGTCCCGCCGGTGCCCGCTTCGGGCGCGGTGGTTCCGGAGCAGTTGGCGTATGTGCTGTACACGAGTGGTTCGACGGGGCGTCCGAAGGGCGTGATGATCGGGCACGGTGCGCTGCACAACCTGCTGGCGTCGGTGCGGGACGACCTGGGTGTGCCGGATGGTTCGGTGTGGCTGGCCTCGACGTCGGTGTCGTTCGACATCTCGGGTCTGGAGCTGCACCTGCCGCTGGTCACGGGTGGCCGGGTGGTGCTGGCACGGGACCATGAGGCGAAGGACCCGGCGGCGCTGATCGCCCTGATCGGGGCCCACCGGGTGAGTCATGTGCAGGCGACGCCGTCGGCGTGGCGGCTGCTGCTGGAGGCGGGTTTCGAGGAGCGTTCGGTCACCGCGCTGACGGGTGGCGAGCCGTTGCCCGGGCACCTGGCGTCCGCCCTGTCGGCGGTCACGCGGCGGGTGGTCAACGTCTACGGTCCGACGGAGACGACGATCTGGTCGAGCTTCTGGGACGTCCCCGAGGAGCCGGAGACCATCGCCGTCGGCCACCCGTTGGCCAACACCGGCCTGTACGTGCTGGACGAGGGGCTGCGGCTGCTTCCGTCGGGGGTGACGGGTCAGTTGTTCATCGACGGTGACGGGGTGGCCCGGGGCTACCACGGCCGGGCGGACCTCACGGCGGAGAGGTTCCTGCCGAACCCGTACGGCGCGGCGGGTTCGCGGCTGTACGCGACGGGTGACCTGGCCCGGTTCCTGGCGGACGGCAGTCTGGAGTGCCTGGGCCGGATCGACAGCCAGGTCAAGATCCGCGGTTACCGCATCGAGCTGGGCGAGATCGAGACGGTCCTGAGCGGGCTGGAGCAGGTCCGCCAGGCCGTCGTGACCGTCCACGACGAGGCCCTCGTCGCCTACCTGGTGACCGAGGACGGCAGCGCGCCGGACATCGCCGCCGTACGGCGCGAACTGGGCCGGCAGCTGCCCGAGTACATGGTCCCGGGCGCGTTCGTGGCGATCGACGCCGTCCCGCTGAGCAACAGCGGCAAGGTCGACCACCGCGCGCTCCCCGCGCCGGACCTGGACGCGTTCGCCACCGGCGGCTACACCGCCCCGCGTACTCCGGTCGAGGAGCGCCTGGCGGCCGTCTGGGCCGAGGTCCTGGGCCTGCCGCGGGTCGGTGTCGAGGACAGCTTCTTCGACCTCGGCGGCGACTCCATCCGCGCCGTCCGACTCGTCGGCGCCCTCCGCGCCGCCGGCTACGACATCACCATCCCCGATGTCTTCCAGCAGCGCACCATCGCTGCCATGGCCCTCGCGGTCGGTGACGGCACCGGCCGGTCCCTGATCACCGCCGTCCAGCCCTTCGCCCTCATCGGCGACGACGACCGCGCGGCCCTCCCGGCCGACGTCGTCGACGCCTACCCGCTCTCCCAGGTCCAGACCGGCATGCTCGTCGAGATGCTCGCGGCACAGGGCGGCAACACCTACCACAACCTGAACTCCTTCCTCGTTCCCGACGAAGTCCCCTTCGACGCACCGACGTTCCGCCGCGCCGTCGACACGGTGGTGGCCCGGCACGACATCCTGCGCACCTCGATGCACCTGGACGGCTACAGCCAGCCCCTCCAGCTCGTCCACGCCACCGCCGAGGTCCCGGTCGCGATCCACGACCTGCGTGCGCTCGCCGCCGAGGAGATCGCGGCGCGCAAGCAGGAGTTCATGACCTCCGAGCGCGCCCTGGGCTTCGAGCTGGCCGACGCGCCGCTGGTCCGCATCGCCGCGCACCTGGAGTCCGACCGGGCCTGGCGCCTGACGTTCAGTCACATTCATGCTGTCACCGAGGGATGGAGTTACCACACCCTGGTGATGGAGATCCTCGCCTGCTACCGCAGCCTGCGGAACGGCGAGCAGCCGGCCGTCTACGAGGTGCCGTCGGTCCGCTACGCGGACTTCATCGCCGCCGAGCAGACCGCGCTCTCCGACCCGCAGACCCAGGCCTTCTGGCAGCAGCTCGTCGACGCCCACAGCCCGCTGGTCCTGCCGACCTCCTTCGGCGCCCCGGACACCGGCGTCGAGCAGCTGCATGCCCGGGTGCCCTACACCGACATCGAGGACGGCCTGCGCCGTCTCGCCACCGAGGCGAGGACGTCGCTGAAGAGCGTGCTGCTGGCCGCGCACCTCAAGGTGCTCGGCAGCCTGACGGCCGAGGAGGCCTTCCACACCGGCGTCGTCTACCACGGCCGCCTGGAGGCGCCCGGCGCGGACCGGGTGCTCGGCATGCACCTCAACACCCTGCCCTTCCCGACGACTCGGGGCGCGAAGACCTGGCGCGAACTGGTCGAGCAGACCTACGCCACCGAGACCGCCATCTGGTCCCACCGCCGCTACCCGATGCCCGCCGTCCAGCGCGCCGCCGGCAACTCCGGCGAGCTGGTCTCCGTCCTCTTCGAGTACCTGGACTTCCACGTCGTCGACGAGAACTCCGTCGACCTGGACGGCTCGATGGGCGACGGCTCCAACTCGTTCGCCCTCAATGTGATCGTGCGTGGCGGCCGAATCAACCTCGACAGCATGAGCACCGCGATCGACCGGGCGAACCTGAACTCCCTGGGTGAGCGCTACCGGCTGGTGCTGGAGGCGATGGCCGCCGACCCCAACGGCGACGCGACCCTCTCCCACCTGCCCGAGACCGAGCGCGCCCAGCTCACGACCTG
>NZ_JBEPAA010000158.1:0-4983 GCF_040298365.1 Kitasatospora sp. NPDC001603 | reverse complement strand
AACCGCTCGTCCAACGCGGCACACGCCGCGTCGAAGGCCTCGGCGAACACCGGGTACCGCTCCGCCAGCTCCCGGCCCATCCCGACCCGCTGCGAACCCTGCCCCGGGAACACCAGCACCGTCCGGGCCTGGCCACCCCCGGTCACGACACCGGCGGCGGACTCCCCGCGCGCCAGCGCGGCCAGCCCCGCCAGCGCCTCCTCCGAGGAGCCCGCCAGCACCACCGCGCGCTCGGACAGCAGCGCCCGCTGCGACACCAGCGCGGCGGCGACGTCCGGGAGTTCCTGCTCCGACGCACCGACGAAGGCGGTCAGCCGCTCGGCCTGACCGGCCAGCGACCCGGTGCTCTTCGCCGAGAGCACCAGCGGCACGGCCCCGGCCCCCGGTGCGGCCTCACCCGCGAGGGGCTCCACCTCGTCCTCGGGCGCCTGCTCCAGGATCAGGTGCGCGTTCGTCCCGCTGACCCCGAAGGAGGAGACCCCGGCCCGGCGCAGCCGGTCCACCTCCGGCCAGGGCCGGCTGCGGTCGAGCAGCTCGACCGCGCCGACCGACCAGTCCACCTGGGAGGACGGCGCGTCGACGTGCAGGGTGGCGGGCAGCACGCCGTGCCGCAGCGCCTGCACCATCTTGATCACGCCCGAGACACCGGCCGCCGCCTGGGCGTGGCCGATGTTGGACTTCAGCGAGCCGAGCCAGAGCGGACGCCCGGGCTCGCGCTCCTGGCCGTAGGTGGCCAGCAGCGCCTGCGCCTCGATCGGGTCACCCAGCACCGTGCCGGTGCCGTGCCCCTCCACCACGTCCACGTCGGCCGGGGTGAGCCCGGCCGCCGCCAGCGCCTTGCGGATCACCCGCTGCTGGGAGAGGCCGTTGGGCGCGGTCAGCCCGTTGGACGCGCCGTCCTGGTTCACCGCGCTGCCGCGCAGCACCGCCAGCACCCGGTGCCCCTTGCGGCGGGCCTCGGAGAGCCGCTCCAGCACGACCACGCCCGCGCCCTCGGCCCAGCCGGTGCCGTCCGCCGCGTCCGCGTAGGACTTGCACCGGCCGTCCGAGGCCAGACCGCGCTGGCGGGAGAACTCCACGAAGGTGTGCGGTGTCGCCATCACGGTCGCGCCGCCGGCCAGCGCCATCGAGCACTCGCCGCGGCGCAGCGCCTGCGCGGCCAGGTGGATCGCCACCAGGGACGAGGAGCAGGCGGTGTCCACGGTGACCGCCGGGCCCTCGAACCCGAACACGTAGGAGATCCGGCCCGAGGCCACGCTGCCCGCCGCGCCCGTCCCGGCGAAGCCCTCCAGCTCCGGCGGCACGTTGCCGCCGAAGAAGTAGTCGACGCCCATGATCCCGTTGAACACCCCGACGTCCGCGCCCTTGAGCGAGGTCGGGTCGATGCCGGCCCGCTCCAGCGCCTCCCAGGAGGTCTCCAGCAGCAGGCGCTGCTGCGGGTCCATGGCGAGCGCCTCGCGCGGCGAGATCCCGAAGAACCCGGCGTCGAACTTCCCCGCGTCGCGCAGGAACCCGCCCTGCGCGACGTAGGAGGTGCCGGCCTTGTCCGGGTCGTCGTCGAACAGCGCGTCCAGGTCCCAGCCGCGGTCGTCCGGGAACGCCGACACGCCGTCCCGGCCCTCACTGACCAGCCGCCACAGGCTCTCCGGGCCGGTCACGCCGCCGGGCAGGCGGCAGGCCATGCCCACGATCGCGACCGGCTCGTCCGCGTTCCGCTGGACCTGCTTGCGCAGGTCGTGCAGTTCGGCCGTGACACGCTTGAGGTACTTGAGGATCTTCTCGTCCGTGGCCATCGTCAATTCCTCACCGGGGTTCGGGCAGACCGTGAAGGCGTGGTGCTCAAGAGATGCCGAGCTCGTCGTTGATGAAGTCGAGGACCTCATCGGCGGAGGCGGACTCCAACTGCTCGGCGACCGTGGACTCCTCCGTCTGCTCGACCCCGTTGAACCTCGCCACCAACCCCTGGAGGCGGAGCACGATGCCGGCCTTCTTGGACTCGTCGGACACCAGTCCGGCGATCAGCGACTCGATGTCCTCGATCTTGGCGTTCACCATCGACAGCGCGTCGTCGGTGGTGCCGAGCTCGCCGTGCAGGTACCGGGCCAGGGCGAGCGGCGCGGGGTAGTCGAAGACCACCGTCGCGGCCAGCTTCAGGCCGGTCGCCTCGCGCAGCCGGTTCCGCAGTTCGACCGAGGTCAGCGAGTCGAAGCCGGCGTCCTTGAACGCCGTCTCCGGGCCGACCTGGTCGGGCCCGGCGTGACCGAGCACGGTCGCCACCTGGCCGCGGACCAGGTCCAGCAGCAGGGCCTCCTGCGCCGCCGGGGCCAGGCCGGCGAGCCGGCGGGTCAGCCCGCCGCTGTCACCGGCCGCCGTCCGGGCCAACTGCCGCCCGGAGCGCACCAGTCCGCGCAGCAGCGGCTGGGCGGTGCGGCCGGCGGCCGCGTCGGCCCGCAGCGACCGCAGGTCGAGCTTGATCGGCACGACCAGCGCCGTGTCGGTCCGCAGCGCCGCGTCGAACAGCCGCATGCCCTCGGCCGGGCCGATCGGCAGGACCCCGCCGCGGCTCATCCGGGCCTGGTCGGCGGCGCCCAGGTGGGCGGTCATGCCGCTGATCTGCTCCCAGAGGCCCCAGGCGAGGGACGTACCGGGCAGGCCCGCCGCCCGGCGCCGGTGCGCCAGGGCGTCGAGGTGGGCGTTGGCCGCCGCGTAGTTGCCCTGGCCGGCCGAGCCGAACAGGCCGGAGGCGGAGGAGAACACCGCGAAGGTCGTCAGGTCGAGGTCACGGGTGAGCTCGTCCAGGTGGCTCACGGCGGTCACCTTCGGGGCGAACACGCGGGCCAGCCGCTCGGGCGTCAGTGCGCCGATCACGCCGTCGTCCAGCACACCGGCGGTGTGCACGACGCCGGTCAGCGGGTGCTCGGCCGGGACGGCGGCCAGCAGCGCGGCCACCGCCTCCCGGTCGGTCACGTCGCAGGCGGCGACCGTCACCGCCGCGCCCAGCCCGTCCAGTTCGGCCACCAGCTCCGGCGCGCCCTCGGCCCCGAGGCCGCTCCGGCTGGCCAGCACCAGGTGCCGGACGCCGTGCTCGGTGACCAGGTGCCGGGCCAGCAGCGCGCCCAGCGAGCCGGTACCACCGGTGACCAGGACGGTCCCGTCCGGGCGGAACGCCTCGGGTGCCTCCGTCGCGGGCCGGGCCTGCGCCCGGACCAGGCGCGGCACGGAGAGCGCCGCCGCCCGGACGGCGACCTGCGGCTCGTCGGCGGCCAGGACGGCGCCGAGCACGGTGGTGAAGGAGCCGTCGGAGTCCGGGTCGAGGTCGAGCAGGACGATCCGGTCCGGGTTCTCGGCCTGCGCGGTGCGCAGCAGGCCCCAGACCGCCGCGCCCGCCGGGTCGGTGACGTCGGCGTCGGTGCCGGCCGGCACCGCGCCCCGGGTGACCACCACGAGCCGCGCGTCCTCGAAGGCCGCGTCGGCCAGCCAGGCCTGGACGACCTCCAGGGCCTGTGCGGTCAGGGCGAGCACCTGGTCGGCGCCCTCGCCGCCGTGGGCCTCCAGGACGGCGACGGCGGGGGCCTCGGCGGCCAGCGCGGCCACCTCCTCGCCGGTGGCGACCGGCACCCAGGACGGCGCCGCCGCGGCCGCGGCCGCCGGCAGTGTGCTCCACTCCAGGCGGAACAGCGCGTCGCGGCCCTCGTCCGCGGCCGCGGCGGTGTCCAACTGCTCGACGTCCACCGGCCGGAAGGTCACCGAGTCCACCGTCAGGACGGCGCCGCCGGCCTCGTCGACCGCGGTCAGCGCGAGCTTGTCCGGCCCCTGCGGGGCGATCCGGACCCGGACGGCGCCCGCGCCGGCGGCGTGCAGCACCAGCCCGTTCCAGGCGAACGGCAGGACGTTGTGGCCGTCCTCGGGCTGGGCGAACGCCTGGGTGTGCAGGGCCGCGTCGAGCAGCGCCGGGTGGATGCCGAAGCGGGCGGCCTCGTCGCGCCGCTCGTCCGGCAGGGCGACCTCGGCGAAGAGCTCCTCGCCGCGCCGCCAGACGGCCTGGAGGCCCTGGAACGCCGGGCCGTAGGCGTAGCCGTGCCGGGCGAGGTCCTCGTAGAAGCCGACGACGTCGAGCTCCACGGGCTCCGCGCCGGCCGGCGGCCAGGCGGTGGTGTCGAAGCCGGGCGCCGCCGGGCGGTCGGCCGGGGCCGCCGTCAGGGTGCCGGCCGCGTGCCTGGTCCAGGCGTCCGGGCCGATCTCGCCGGCCGCGTCCTCGCGGGCCGAGTAGACGGCGACGGTCCGCGTGCCGTCCTCGTCGGGGCCGCCGACGGCGACCTGGATCCGGACTCCGCCGTGCTCGGGCACCACCAGCGGTGCCTCGATGACCAGTTCGTCGAGCCCGCCGGCGGCGACCACGTCGCCGGCCCGGACGGCCAGCTCCACCAGGCCGGTGCCGGGGACCAGCACGACCCCGCCGACGGCGTGGTCGGCGAGCCAGGCGTGCGTGCGCAGCGACAGCCGGGACGTGCAGAGCACCCCGCCCGTCTCGGGCACCTCCACCACCGCGCCGAGCAGCGGGTGGTCGGCCGTGGCCTGGCCGAGCGAGACCGCGTCGGTGGCGGCGGTGGTCTGCAGCCAGTAGTGCCGGTGGTCGAAGGCGTAGGTCGGCAGCTCCAGGTGGGCGGTGCCGGTGGGCAGGAGGCCGGTCCAGTCCACCGCGACGCCCCGGACGAAGAGTTCGGCCACCGCGGTCAGTACGGTGTGCGCCTCGGGGCGGCCGTCGCGCAGGGCGGCGACGCAGACCGTGTCCTCCCCGGCGGACTCCGCCACCGCGCTGCTGAGCGCGGCGCCGGGGCCAAGCTCGATGAAGAGCGCTCCGCCCGGTCCGGCCGCCGCGGCGACGCCCTCGGCGAACCGGACCGGGCGGCGGACATGGTCCACCCAGTAGGCGGGATCGGCCAGTTGGCCGGGCTCGGCCGGTCGGCCGGTGACGTTGGAGAT
>NZ_JBEPAA010000157.1:0-5212 GCF_040298365.1 Kitasatospora sp. NPDC001603 | reverse complement strand
GAACCCGGAAGCTAAGCCTCACAGCGCCGATGGTACTGCAGGGGGGACCCTGTGGGAGAGTAGGACGCCGCCGAACAATCATTCCAAAGAACCCCTCGATCCGTACGGATCGGGGGGTTCTTTGCGTTTCCGGACAAGGCGATTCCGGTCAGCCCGAAGCGGCCCGAAGAGGCCGGGAAAGACCCAAAGAGGCCCGGAGAGGTCCGTAGACCACCGTGCGGCCGAGGGCCCCCGGGGCCGTGGGGCGGCCGGCGGTGCCCCGGCCGGGCCGCTCCCGCCGTCAAAATGCCGCTAAAACTGCCTGATCAGCGGCCGGATCGCTGGAGAATCGCAGGCCACGCCGTAGTCTCCAAGGTGAGGGGAACACGTGTCCGGGGTGGTCCCCGGTACCGGCCGGATCAAGAATGGTGCACATGGGACGCGGCAGGCTGCGGATCTACCTCGGAGCGGCGCCCGGGGTCGGCAAGACGTACGCCATGCTCTCCGAGGCGCACCGGCGGCGGGAGCGCGGCACGGACGTGGTGGTCGGCTTCGTCGAGGACCACGGGCGGCGGCACACCGCGGAGCTCGTGGACGGCCTGGAGGTCGTCCCGCGCCGCGAGCTGGACCACCGGGGCGCCGCGTTCACCGAGATGGACCTGGACGCCGTACTGGCCCGCCGTCCGCAGGTGGTGCTCGTCGACGAACTCGCGCACACCAATGTGCCGGGTTCCCGCACCGCCAAGCGGTGGCAGGACGTCGAGGAGCTGCTTGCGGCCGGCATCGACGTCATATCGGCCGTGAACATCCAGCACCTGGAGTCCCTGGGCGACGTCGTCGAGGGGATCACCGGGGTCCGGCAGCGGGAGACCGTGCCGGACGAGGTGGTGCGGCGGGCCGACCAGCTCGAACTGGTCGACATGTCGCCCCAGGCCCTGCGCCGGCGGCTGGCCCACGGCAACGTCTACGCGCCGGAGAAGGTCGACGCGGCCCTCGCCAACTACTTCCGCCCCGGGAACCTGACCGCACTGCGCGAACTGGCCCTGCTCTGGACGGCCGACCGGGTCGACGAGTACCTCCAGAAGTACCGGGCCGAGCAGGGCATCAAGGGAACCTGGCAGGCGCGCGAGCGGATCGTGGTCGGCCTGACCGGTGGGCCGGAGGGGGCGACCCTGATCCGCCGGGCGGCCCGGATCGCGGCCCGCGGCTCCGGCGGCGAACTGCTCGCCGTCCACATCTCCCGCTCGGACGGACTGGCCGGCTCGGGATCCGGCTCCTCCCAGACGCTGATCGAGCAGCGGGCGCTGGTGGAGAACCTCGGCGGCAGCTTCCACGCGGTGCTCGCCGACGACCCCGCCGCCGGGCTGCTGGACTTCGCCCGCGGGGTGAACGCCACCCAGATCGTGCTGGGCACGAGCCGCCGGCCCGCCTGGCAGTACCTCTACGGCCCCGGCGTGGGCACCACGGTGACCAGGGCCTCCGGCGACATCGACGTGCACATCGTCACGCACGAGCAGGCCGCCAAGGGCCTGGGCCGGGTGCCGATCCGCCGGGTCACCGACCTCGGCCGGTCGCGGACCGTCGCGGGCTGGCTGATCGGCCTGGGCGGCCCGCCGCTGCTGGCCCTGCTGCTGACCCACGTCGACGGCCTCGGGCTCTCCACCGACATGCTGCTGTTCCTGTCCCTGACGGTCTGCGCGGCGCTGGTCGGCGGTCTCTTCCCGGCGATCGGCGCGGCGCTGGTCGGATCCTCGGCGCTGAACTACTACTTCGCCCCGCCGATCCACACCTTCACCATCGACGAGCCGCAGAACATCATGGCGGTGGCGATCTTCACCGCCGTCGGCATCGCCGTCGCGTCCGTGGTGGACCTCGCGGCCCGCCGGACCCACCAGGCGGCCCGCAGCCAGACCGAGGCGCAGACGCTCAGCGCGCTGGCCGGCACGGTGCTGCGGGGCGCGCCGAGCGGGGACGGCGTCCTGACCGCGCTGCTGGAGCAGGTCCGGGAGACGTTCCAGCAGGACGCCGCCGCGTTGCTGGAGCGGCCCGATCCGCTCGGGCCGTGGCAGTCGGTCGCCGCGGCCGGCCAGCGGCCGCCGCTGCGACCCGAGACCGCCGACGTGGACGTCCCGGTCGGCGACACGCTGGCGCTGGTGCTGCGCGGCCGGGTGCTGCCCGCCGAGGACCGCCGGCTGCTCGGCGCCTTCGCCGCCCAGGCGGCCGTGCTGCTGGAACGGCGCCGGCTGGCGGGGGAGGCCGTCGCGGCCCGGCGGGAGGCCGAGGGCAACCGGATCCGCACGGCGCTGCTCGCCGCCGTCTCGCACGACCTGCGGACCCCGCTGGCGGGCATCAAGGCCTCGGTCAGCTCGCTCCGCTCGGCGGACGTCGAGTGGGACGAGGCGGACGAGGCGGAGCTGCTGGAGGGGATCGAGGCGGGCGCCGACCGGCTCGACCACCTGATCAACAACCTGCTCGACATGAGCCGGCTGCAGACCGGCACCGTCACGCCGCTGATCCAGGAGACCGACCTGGACGAGGTGGTGCCCTTCGCCCTCGGCGGCGTGCCGCCGGAGGCCGTCCGGCTGGACGTCCCCGAGGCGCTGCCGATGATCCGGGCCGACGGCGGGCTGCTGGAGCGCTCGCTGGCCAACCTGGTCGAGAACGCCGTCAAGTACAGCCCGGCGGGCGTGAAGGTGCTGGTCAAGGCCGATGCCCTGCACCCGGTGGGCGGCCGGGGCCGGGTCGAGCTGCGGATCGTCGACCGGGGGCCCGGGGTGCCGGAGGACGCCAAGGAACGGATCTTCGCGCCGTTCCAGCGGTACGGGGACGCGCCGCGCGGGGCCGGGGTGGGCCTCGGGCTCGCGGTGGCGCGCGGCTTCGTCGAGGCGATGGACGGGACGGTCACCGCCGAGGACACCCCCGGCGGCGGTCTCACCATGGTCGTCACCCTGCCGGCCGTGGACCGGCCGCCGGAGCCGGCGGAGCGGGCCGACCCGGTCGAGCGGGCCGGCCGGGACGGGCCGGCCGAGCAGGCCGGGGCGCCCGAACGAGCCGAGCGCCCCGGGCCGTCCGGGCACCCCGCGACGGCCGGGCCGGCCGACTGCCCGTCCCCCGTATGACCACCACCCTTCCGACTGCTGTGAAAGGCGGAGCCCGTATGACCCGGGTCCTCGTCGTGGACGACGAACCGCAGATCGTCCGCGCGCTGGTGATCAACCTCAAGGCCCGCAAGTACGAGGTCGACGCGGCCCACGACGGGGCGGGCGCCCTGGAGCTGGCCGCCGCCCGCCACCCCGACGTGGTGGTCCTCGACCTCGGCCTGCCCGACATGGACGGCGTCGAGGTGATCAAGGGCCTGCGCGGCTGGACCAGGGTGCCGATCATCGTGCTCTCGGCCCGGCACGCCTCCGACGAGAAGGTCGAGGCGCTCGACGCGGGCGCCGACGACTACGTCACCAAGCCCTTCGGCATGGACGAGCTGCTCGCCCGGATGCGCGCCGCCGTCCGCCGGGCCGAGCCGGTGGCCGGTGAGGACGACGCGCTGGTGGTCACCGAGAGCTTCACCGTCGACCTGGCGGCGAAGAAGGTCAACCGGGACGGCGCCGACATCCGCCTGACCCCCACCGAGTGGCACCTGCTGGAGGTGCTGGTCCGCAACGCCGGCCGGCTGGTCAGCCAGACCCAGCTGCTCCAGGAGGTCTGGGGCCCGGCGTACCGCACCGAGACCAACTACCTGCGGGTCTACCTCGCCCAGTTGCGTCGCAAGCTGGAGCGGGACCCTTCGCACCCGCGCCACTTCATCACCGAGCCGGGCATGGGCTACCGCTTCGAGGGCTGACCCCGAGGGCGCCCGGCCCCCCGGCCGCCGCCGCGGCCTGCCGCCACGGCTCCCAAAACCGGTACCCTTCCGACATGAGTGGTGACAACAGCAGCGACCAGCCGCAGGGCCGCTTCCGCCGCATGCTCAGCCGGCTGACCTCCTCCACGGAGGAGCTCCAGGCGGAGGAGCTGCGCCAGGAGATCGCGGCGGAGTCGGGCTGCACCCCGATCGCCAGTTGCGGGGACCGTCAACTGGTCACCGTCGCCGGCACCCTGCGAACGGTGACCCTCCGCCCGCGGGCCGGTGTGCCCGCGCTGGAGGCCGAGCTCTTCGACGGCACCGAGGCGCTGGACGTGGTCTGGCTCGGCCGGCGCTCCATCGCCGGCATAGAGCCCGGCCGCCGCCTGGTGGCCAGCGGCCGGATCGGCCACGCACGCGGGCGCCGCGTGCTGTTCAACCCCCGCTACGAACTGCGTCCGGTCGGACACGGGAGCGAATGAGCGTGAGCAACCACTCCGGCGGCGAGCCCGCCGCCCAGCTCGACCTGGTCGAGGCGGCTCCCGGCGAGGAGGAGGCCAGGCAGGCCGCCTCCCGCGAGGCGGCCTCCCGTGAGGCCGCCGACACCGTGATGCAGGCCTTCGGCGGTGTCCGCGGCATGGTCGACATGACGCTGCCCGGCCTGGTCTTCATCGTCACGTACAACATCACCCACCAGGTCCCCGCGGCCGCCTGGGCCGCGCTCGGCCTGAGCGGCCTGTTCGTGGTGGCGCGGCTGGCCCGGCGGGAGACCGTCCAGCACGCCTTCAGCGGTGTCTTCGGGGTCGCCATCGGCGCCTGGATCTCCATGAAGACCGGCAAGGCGGAGAACTTCTACCTGCCCGGTCTGCTCTGGAGCGTCGGCTACTGCATCGGCCTGGCCGTCTCGGCACTGGTCCGCTGGCCGATGATCGGGCTGATGCTCGGCCCGATCACCGGCGAGATGTTCACCTGGCGCAAGCAGAACCCGGGCCGGCTCGCGGCCTACACCAAGGCCACCTGGGCCTGGGTGGTGATCATGGGCATCAAGCCGGTGATCCTCTTCCCGCTGTACTTCACCCACAACGTCAACCTGCTCGGCTGGCTGAAGGTCGCCCTGGGCATCCCGCCGATGCTGCTGGCGATGTACGTCACCTGGCAGATCCTGCTGAAGGCGCCGCCGCCCATCAAGGCGCAGCTGGACGAGGAGCCGGCCGGGGACGGGGCCGAGGCGCCGCCGGGCGACCGGTAGCGGCGGCGGAGCCCGCCGCCGGGACAACAGCGGCGGGGGGCCGCCCCGGGGGGGGGGGGGGGGCCCCGGCGCGGGGGAGGGGGGCGGGGCGGGCCGGAGGGGGCGGGCGGGGCGGGGGCGCGCGGGGGGGGGGGGCGGGGAGCAGA
>NZ_JBEPAA010000156.1:0-5348 GCF_040298365.1 Kitasatospora sp. NPDC001603 | reverse complement strand
TAGGTGAGGCGGACGTCCCCGGCGATGACGGCGACCGCGTCCGGAGTCGCGGCGGCCTGGGCTTCGATCAGGTCGACGGTCAGGCCCTGCGGCCAGTCGATGGTGTCGCCTGCGGCCCAGGTCGTGAGCTGGGCGCGCTCGGTCTCGGGCAGGTGGGAGAGGGTCGCGTCGCCGTTGGGGTCGGCGGCCATCGCCTCCAGCACCAGCCGGTAACGCTCACCCAGCAGGGCCAGCCACTCCCGACCCACCACGGCGGTCGGGGCACTGAGGTTCACCCGGTCCGGGCGGGCCAGCACGTTGAGGGCGAACTCGTTGGCGCCGTCGCCCAGCGAGCCATCGGTGTCGATGGGGCCGTCGTCGACGAGGTGGAAGTCCAGGTACTCGAAGAGGATCGAGACCAGGTCGCCGGAGTTGCCGGCGGCGCGCTGGACGGCGGGCAGCGGGTAGCGGCGGTGGGACCAGATCTCGGTCTCGGTGGCGTAGGTCTGCTTGACCAGCTCACGCCAGGTCTTCGCGCCCCGAGTGGTCGGGAACGGAAGGGTGTTGAGGTGCATGCCGAGCACCCGGTCGGCGCCCGGTGCCTCCATCCGGCCGTGGTAGACCACGCCGGTGTGGAAGGCGTCCTCGGCCGTCAGGCTGCCGAGCACCTGGAGGTGCGCGGCCAGCAGCACGCTCTTGAGCGAGGTCTTGGCGGCGGTGGCCAGTCGGGTCAGTCCGTCCTTGAGGTCCAGGAACGGGACCGGGACACCGTGGCGCTCGTTCCCGTGGCGCTCGCCCTCACCCCAGGAACCGGGCAGGACCAGCGGGCTGTGGGCGTCGACGAGCTGCTGCCAGAAGGCCTGGGTGGCCGGGTCGGCCAGCGCGGTCTGCTCGGCGGCGATGAAGTCCGCGTAGCGGACCGCCGGCACCTCGTAGGCGGTCGGCTCCTCGCCGCTTCGCAGGCTGCGGTAGAGGGTCACGATCTCCATCGCCAGGGTGTGGTAGCTCCACCCCTCGGTGACGGCATGGATGTGACTGAACGTCAGGCGCCAGCTCTGGTCCGACTCGACGTGTGCGGCGATGCGCAGCAGCGGGGCGGCGGTCAGGTCGAAGCCCGTCGCCCGCTCCTGCTCGACGTAGGCGGTCGTGCGCTCCGTGACCTCGGCCTCGGTCAGTCCGCGCAGGTCGTGCGTGGTGATCGGGACCTCGGCCGTGGCGTGGACGAGCTGGAGGGGCTGGCTGTAGCCGTCCAGGTGCATCGAGGTGCGCAGGATGTCGTGCCGGGCGACCACCGTGTCGACGGCCTGGCGCAGGACGTCCGGCGAGAACGACAACGCGTCCGGCAGGCGGAACGAGTTGATGTTCCGGTAGGTGCTGCCGCCCTGTGCCGCGAGCATCTCGACGAGCATGCCGGTCTGGATCTGGGAGAGCGGGTAGGCATCGACGACGTCGGCCGGGAGGGCCGCGCGGTCGTCCTCGCCGATCAGGGCGAAGGGCTGGACGGCAGTGATCAGGGACTCGCCGGTGCCGTCACCGACCGCGATGGCCATGGCGGCGATGGTGCGCTGCTGGAAGACGTCCGGGATGGTGATGTCGTAGCCGGCGGCGCGGAGGGCTCCGACCAGGCGGACGGCGCGGATGGAGTCGCCGCCGAGGTCGAAGAAGCTGTCCTCCACACCGACCCGCGGCAGACCCAGGACCTCGGCCCAGACCGCCGCCAGGCGCTCCTCGACCGGAGTACGCGGGGCCGTGTAGCCGGTGGTGCTGAAGGCGTCCAGGTCGGGCGCGGGGAGGGCGCGGGTGTCGGCCTTGCCGTTGGTGGTCAGCGGAATCGTGTCCAGGGTGACGAACGCCGCCGGGACCATGTACTCGGGTAGTGAGGTCCCGAGGTGGGTGCGGAGCGCGGTCGTGTCGAGGACGGTGCCGGTGGCCGGGACGACGTAGGCGACGAGCATCTTCTCGCCGTTGGTGTGGCTGTCGCGAACGGTGACGACGCTCTGGCGGACGGTGGGGTGCTGGGTGAGTGCGGCTTCGATCTCGCCGAGTTCGATGCGGTAGCCGCGGATCTTGACCTGCTTGTCGATCCGGCCGAGGGATTCGAGGGTGCCGTCGGGCAGGCGCAGGGCGAGGTCGCCGGAGCGGTAGAGCCGGGAGCCGGCGGGTCCGTGGGGGTTGGGGAGGAAGCGTTCGGCGGTGAGTGCGGGGCGGTTGAGGTAGCCGCGGGCGACGGCGGGGCCGGTGACGTGGATCTCGCCGGGGACGCCGGTGGGGACGAGGTGTCCCCGGGCGTCGAGGAGGTGGATGGCGGTGTCGTCCATCGGGGAGCCGACGGGGCTGTGCGCGGTCCGGGTGAGGTCGGTGTCGGTGATGCGGTGGTAGGTGGAGTGCACGGTGGTCTCGGTGATGCCGTACATGTTGACGAGTGCGGTGTGCTGGGTGCCGACGCGGTCGGTCCAGGGGCGCAGTTCGGTCATTTCGAGGCGTTCGCCGGCGAAGACGATGGCACGCAGGGCGAGTTGGTCGATCCGGGGGTCGTTGTCGGCGGCGAGCTGGGTGAGGGTGCGGAACGCGGAGGGGGTCTGGCAGAGGATGGTGGCCTGTTCGGTGGTGAGCAGGTCGAGCATGTCGTGCGGGGAGCGGGCGATCGCGGAGGGGACGACGACGAGTCGGCCGCCGTGGAGGAGGGCGCCCCACATCTCCCAGACGGAGACGTCGAAGGCGTAGGAGTGGAAGAGCGGCCAGACGTCGGTGGGGCCGAAGTGGTAGTTCTCGCGGGTGGCGGTGAACAGGCGGGCGACGTTGGCGTGGGTGAGGCTGACGCCCTTGGGCAGGCCGGTGGAGCCCGAGGTGTAGATGACGTAGATCAGATTGTCCGGACGCACGCCGGTCACGGGTGCGGTGGCCGGGCGGGCGTTGATCTCGGCCGCGTGGGTGTCGACGAACACACGGGTGCCGGTGAACTCCAGCTCGTCCAGGGCGGAGTGGGTGACGAGCAGGTCGGCCTTGGCGTCGGCGAGCATGTAGGCGAGGCGGTCGGCGGGGTTGGCCGGGTCGAGCGGCAGGTAGGCGGCGCCGGACTTCAGGATGCCGAGGAGGGCGGGGATGAGGTCGGGGCCGCGTTCCAGGGAGAGGCCGACGATCCGCTCGGGGCCGGCGCCCAGCGCGATGAGGTGGTGGGCGATGCGGTTGGCCCGCTCGTCCAGCTCCGCGTAGGTGAGGCTCTGATCGCCGCTGGTCAGGGCGATGGCGTCGGGGGTGCGGGCGGCCTGGGCGGCGAACAGCTCGTGGACGCAGTCCTCGACCGGCTGCTCGACGGCGGTGTTCCAGGTGTCGAGCAGTCGGGAGAGTTCGTCGGCCGGGAGGTGGGCGGCGCGGGCGTCGCCGTCGGCGTCGGCGGCCATCGCCTCCAGGACCGACCGGTACATGGCGCCCAGCCGCTCCAGGTTCGCCGCGGTGAAGAACTCCGTCGAGCTGCTCAGGTTGATGTGCCCGCCCTGCGGGATCGCCATCAGCGCGAACTCGTTCGAACCGCCCGCCATGGTGGCCTCGACATCGACGGAGTCGGTGTCGACCTGGTGGAAGTCGTGGTGGTCGAAGAGGACGGTGAGCAGGTCGCGGGAGCTGCCGGCGGCGCGCTGGATGGCGGGCAGCGGGTAGCGGCGGTGGGACCAGATAGCGGTCTCCGTCGCGTAGGTCCGCTCGATCAGTTCGCGCCAGGTCTTCGCGCCCCGGTCGGTCGGGAAGGGCAGCGTGTTGAGGTGCATGCCCAGCACCCGGTCGGAGCCGGGGGCCTCCAGGCGGCCGTGGTAGACCACGCCGGTGTGGAAGGCGTCCTCGGCCGTCAGGCTGCCCATCACCTTGAGGTGCGCGGCCAGCATGACGCTCTTGAGCGAGGTCCTCGCCTCGGCCGCGAGCCTGCGCAAACCGTCCTCCAGGTCCGCGAACGGCACCCGGACCCCGAGGCGCTCGCCCGGCTCACCGCCCCAGGTGGCGGGCAGGACCAGCGGGCTGTGGGCGTCGACGACGCGCTGCCAGAAGGCCTGGGTCGCCGGGTCGGAGAGCGCGGTCTGCTCGGCGGCGACGAAGTCCGCGTAGCGCACCGGAACCGGCTCGTGGGCCGCCGGCTCAAGGCCGTCCCGCAGTGCCCGGTAGGCGCCGTGGAGCTCCATCAGCAGCGAGTTGAGCGTCCAGCCGTCGGTGACCGCGTGGTTGTGGCTGATCGTCAGGCGCCACGCCCGGTCGGACTCCACGTGTGCGGCGAACCGCAGCAGCGGAGCCGTCGTGAGCTCGAACCCGCGGGCCCGCTCCTCCTCGGCGTAGGCGAGCGCACGCTCCGTGACCTCGGCCTCGGTCAGTCCGCGCAGGTCGTACACGGCCACCGGGGCTTCGGTGGCGGCGTGGACGAGCTGGAGGGGCTGGCTGTAGCCGTCCAGGTGCATCGAGGTGCGCAGGATGTCGTGCCGGGCCACCACCGTGTCGACGGCGCGGCGGAAAGCCTCGGCGTCGAACGGCTGCGGGTCGGGCAGCCGGAAGGAGTCGATGTTGTGGTAGACCGCACGGTCGACCGCGGACATGACCTCCACCAGGATGCCGGTCTGCGCCTGGGAGAGCGGGTAGGCGTCGACGACGTCGGCCGGGAGGGCCGCGCGGTCGTCCTCGCCGATGAGGGCGAAGGGCTCGACGGCCGTGATCAGGGAGTGGCCGGTGCCGTCACCGATCCGGGCCGCGAGGGCGGCGATGGTGCGCTGCTGGAAGACATCGGGGATGGTGATGTCGTAGCCGGCGGCGCGGAGGGCGCCGACGAGTCGGACGGCGCGGATGGAGTCGCCGCCGAGGTCGAAGAAGCTGTCCTCGACGCCGACCTGGGGCAGGCCGAGGACCTCGGCCCAGACGGCGGCGAGGCGTTCCTCGACGGGGGTGCGGGGGGCGGTGTAGCCGGTGGTGGTGAAGGCGTCGAGGTCGGGGGCGGGGAGGGCGCGGCGGTCGGTCTTGCCGCTGCTGTTGAGGGGGATGGCGTCGAGGGTGACGAACGCCGCGGGGATCATGTACTCGGGGAGGGTGGCGGCGAGTTCGCGGCGCACGGTGGCGAGGTCGAACCCGGCGTTGTCGGTGACGAGGTAGGCGAGGAGGGTGTCGTCGCGGACGATGGCGACGGCCTGGTGGATGTGGTCCAGGGCGGTGAGGGCGGTTTCGATCTCGCCGAGTTCGATGCGGTAGCCGCGCAGTTTGATCTGGTTGTCGATGCGGCCGAGGTAGTCGATGGTGCCGTCGGGCAGGTAGCGGGCGAGGTCGCCGGTGGCGTAGAGGCGGGTGCCGGCGGGGCCGTACGGGTCCGGCACGAACTGCTCGGCGGTGAGTGCGGGGCGGTT
>NZ_JBEPAA010000155.1:0-5474 GCF_040298365.1 Kitasatospora sp. NPDC001603 | reverse complement strand
ACCTCGCCGGATCCCCTCAGGGCGGCCACGTTCAACTCGGCCGCGACGAAGAGTGCTTCGGGCCGGCCGACGGCCGCCTCCAGGACGGCGAGCCCGCGTGCGTCGGACAGTGGCCGCAGACCCTGCCGGCCCATCCGGCGGCGGTCCGCCTCCGAGAGCTCACCCGCCATGCCGTTCTCCCACGGGCCCCACGCCAACGACACCCCCGGCAGGCCCTCGTAGCGCCGGTGAGCTGCCAGCGCGTCCAGGAACGTGTTCCCCGCCGCGTAGTTCGCCTGACCCGCGTTACCGATCACACCCGCGATCGAGGAGAACAGGACGAACATGTCCAGGTCCAGCTCGCGCGTCAGCTCATGCAGATGCCACGCCGCGTCGACCTTCGGCCGCATCACCGCCGCCACCCGCTCCGGCGTCAGCGAAGCGACGAGCCCGTCGTCCAGAACACCCGCCGCATGGACGACACCCGTCAGCGCCAAGCCCTCCAGCACGTCGGCGAGTTCCTCGCGATCAGCCACGTCACAGGCCCCGACCGTGACCTCGACACCCAGGCCCTTCAGATCGGCCACCAGCTCCGACATCCCGGGGGCCTCGATGCCCCGACGCGACACCAGGACCAAGTGCTCGGCCCGCCCGCTCTCCGCGAGGTGCCGCGCCACCAGACCGCCCAACGCACCCGACGCGCCCGTGATCAGCACCGTCCCCGGACGACCCCCCAAGTCGGCGGCAGGCGTCGACGACACCCGCACCAGGCGGGGGACCCGCACCTGGCCGGCCCGCACCGCGAACTGCGCCTCACCCGAGGCCACACCCAGGCGAAGCACCTCCATAGAGGCGTCCTCGACATCGGCGAGAACGATCCGGTCCGGATTCTCCGCCTGCGCCACCCGGACCAGACCCCACACCGGAGCAGCCGCGACCTCCATCGGCGCCTCCGGCCCGGCGTCGACGGCCCGCTCGGTCACCACCAGCAGACGGGACCCGGACAAGGACTCCGCCGCCAGCCACTCCTGCACCAGACCCAGCACACCGGCAGCCGTGCGACCAGCCGCAGCCGGGACCTCGTCCACGGCGTCCGGAACAACCCGCACCACCACCACGTCGGGCACGGCCTCCACCGACGCCACCAGCGCCGCCAGATCCGGGAACGACTCCGCACCCGCCAGCTCCACCGTCCCGAGGACAGCCCACCGACCACCCTCCGTCGCGGCGCCGGCCAGGGCAGCCGGAACCCACTCCACACCGAACATCGACTCAGTCGCGGCCCCGGTGCCACCCGCCAGGTCCTCGGCCGAGGCCGCCCTCAGCACCAACGAACCGACCGACGCCACCAGCTCGCCCGCAGCATCGGCCAGCGTGATCGACACGCCCTCGCCCGAGGCAGCCGGTGCCACGCGCACCCGGGCCCCCGCCGCACCCGATGCGTGCACCTCGACGTCACTCCACGCGAACGGCAGCGTCAGGCCGTCCCCGTCCCCGTCGCCGCTCAGCCCCGCCACGTGCAGCGCGCTGTCCAGCAGGGCCGGGTGCAGCCCGAATCCGGACACGCCGACACCGTCCGGCAGTGCGACCTCGGCGAACAGCTCCTCGCCCCGCCGCCAGGCTGCCTGCATCCCCTGGAACACCGGACCGTAGGCGAGGCCACTGGCGGCCAGGCGTGGGTAGAACCCGTCCAGATCCACGGTCTCGGCGCCCGCCGGGGGCCACTCGGCCGACAGCACGGTGTCGGCACTCGTCGCGACCGGTGTCAGCGCGCCCGTCGCGTGCCGGGTCCACTCCTCCGCGAAGGCCGCCTCCTCGGACTGGGCATACACCGCGACCGCACGGCGGCCGGACTCGTCCGCCTCGTCCACCGTGACCTGCACCCGGACCGCGCCCTGGGGCGGCAGCACCAGCGGCGCCTCGATCAGCAGTTCCTCGACCCGGCTGTACTCGGCCTCGTCGCCCGCGCGCACGGCCATCTCGACCAGCGCCGCCCCTGGGACGACGACCCGCCCGGCCACCACGTGGTCGGCCAGCCAGGGCTGTGCAGCCAGTGACAGGCGCCCGGTCAGCACCAGACCCCCGCTGGCCGGCAGCGTCACCGCCGCACCCAGCAGCGGATGACGCGCCGGTGACTGGCCCAGCCCGGCGGCGTCCACCACGCCGGAACCGGTCGGCAGCCAGTAGCGCCGGCGCTGGAAGGCGTAGGTGGGCAGGTCGATCCGCTGGGCACCGGTGTCCGCGTAGACCTGCTCCCAGGCGACCGGCACACCCCGCACGAAGAGCTTCGCAAGCGCGGTCATCAAGGCGCGGGGCTCGTCACGGCCGCGACGCAGGAGCGGGAGCCAGACCTCGGGCTCGCCCTGGTCGTCGGTACGGGTCTGCGGGCCCATGCCGGACAGCACACCGTCGGGGCCGATCTCCACGAACGTCCGGACGCCGGCGGCACGAAGGGACTGCGCGGCATCATGGAAGCGAACCGCCTCGCGGACGTGCTTCACCCAGTAGGCCGGGTCCGTGACCTCGTCCGTCACCGGGAGGCCGGTCAGGGCGGAAACCATCGCCAGCTTGGGCGCGCGGTAGCTGACGGCGGCGACGACGCGGGCGAACTCCTCCAGCATCGGCTCCATCAGCGGCGAGTGGAACGCGTGGGAAACCTGGAGACGCTTCGTGCGTGCGCCGGATGTGGCCAACTCGGCTGCCGCAGCCAGGACTTCATCCTCGACGCCCGAGATCACCACGGCCTTGGGGCCGTTCACGGCCGCGATACCGACACCGGTACGACCCGCGATCGCTTCGAGAACCTGCTCCTCAGTCGCCTCGACGGCCACCATCGCACCACCGGACGGCAGTTGCTGCATCAGCCGGCCACGCGCGGCCACCACCGCACAGGCATCCTCCAGCGACCACACCCCCGCCACATGCGCCGCCGCCAGCTCACCGATCGAATGACCGGCCACCACCTGCGGACTCACGCCCCACGACTCCAGCAAACGGAACAGCGCCACCTCAACGGCGAACAGCGCGGGCTGCGCCCACCCCGTCTCATCGATCGGGCCCTCCCCCCGCATCACAGCAGTGAGCGAACCGTCCAAATGCTCAGCCAGCCCCGCACACGCCGCGTCGAACGCGTCGGCGAACACCGGGAAAGCCTGGTAGAGCCCCTGCCCCATGCCAACGCGCTGCGCACCCTGACCGGTGAACACGAACCCGACCTTGCCCGCACCCCCCACGGACCCGGTCACCACACCGGGGACCTCACGGCCCTCAGCCAGCGCCGCAAGACCCGCCAGCAACTCCTCGCGGTCCGCACCGAGGACCACCGCCCGCTGCTCCAACGCCGCCCGCGACACCGCCAACGACCAACCCACGTCCAGGACATCAGCATCAGCATCGGAGCGCTCAACGAACGCCGCCAACCGCTCCGCCTGCCCGGCGACACCCGCAGCCGACCGCCCCGAGAGGGACCACGGCACCACCGGGAGCGTCCAGCCCTCGCCCCTCGGCGCGACAGCCTCCTCGGCGGGCGCCTGCTCGATAATCACGTGTGCGTTGGTCCCGGAGAACCCGAAGGACGACACGCCCGCCCGACGCGGCCGCTCACCCGTCTCCGGCCACGGCTGCGCCTCGGTGACCAGTCGGACGGCGCCGGACTCCCAGTCGATCCGCGAGGACGGCTCGTCCGCGTGCAGCGTCGCCGGCACCACACCGTGCTGCATCGCGGCGACCATCTTGATGACACCCGCCACACCGGCGGCCGCCTGGGCGTGCCCGATGTTCGACTTCACCGAGCCCAGCAACAGCGGCCGGTCGACCGGCCGCTCCTGGCCGTAGGTCGCCAGCAACGCCTGCGCCTCGATCGGGTCACCCAACCGGGTGCCGGTGCCGTGGCCCTCGACGACATCCACGCCGTCGGCGCCGACTCCGGCGCTGGCCAGCGCGGCCCGGATCACCCGCTGCTGGGAGGGGCCGTTCGGCGCGGTCAGACCGTTGGACGCACCGTCCTGGTTGACCGCCGTGCCGGTCACCACCGCGAGCACCTTGTGACCGTTGCGCCGCGCGTCCGAAAGCCGTTCGACCACCAGGACGCCGACGCCCTCGCCCCACCCGGTGCCGTCGGCGGACTCCGCGTAGGCCTTGCACCGGCCGTCCGCCGCAAGACCGCGCTGCCGCGAGAAGTCGATGAACGTGCCGGGCGTCGACATCACCGTCACACCACCCGCCAGCGCGAGCGAACTCTCCCCCGAGCGCAGCGACTGGCAGGCCAGGTGCAGCGCCACCAGCGACGACGAACACGCCGTGTCCACCGTCACCGCCGGACCCTCCAGCCCCAGCGCGTACGCCACCCGCCCGGAGACGACCGACCCCATGCCCCCGGTGCCGAGATAGCCCTCGGCCTCCTCCGGTACGGGGTAGAACGGCAGGTAGTCGTGGTAGAAGAGGCCGGCGAACACGCCCGTCGCGCTGCCCCGCAGCCCCGTCGGGTCGATCCTGGCACCCTCCAGCGCGTGCCAGGACGTCTCCAGCAGCAAGCGCTGCTGCGGATCCATCACGACCGCCTCACGCGGACTGATCCCGAAGAACTCCGCGTCGAACTCCCCCGCTTCGTAGAGGAATCCACCCTCGCCGGAGACGCTCCTGCCCACCGCGTCCGGATCCGGATCGACCAGGTTCCCCGGCCAGCCGCGGTCCGTCGGGAAGTGGCCGATCGCGTCCCCGCCCGAGGCCAGCAGCTGCCAGAACTCCTCCGGTGACGACACCCCGCCCGGGAACCGGCACGCCATACCGACGATGGCCACGGGTTCCTGCTGCCGGCCCTCCACCTCGCGCAGGCGCTCCCGGGTCTGCGCCAGGTCGGTGGTGACCCGCTTGAGGTAGTCACGGAGCTTCTCTTCGTTCGCCATCCGATGGACGCCTTCCTCATTTCGCACGGTGGTACGGCGACGTACTCAGAGCCCGAGCTGGTTGTCGATGAAGTCGAACATGTCGTCGTCACTGGCCGATTGGATCGTCTCGGCGACCGAGGCGCCCTCGTCCCCCTCGCCGGACCCGGCGGTGTCGCTCAGCGCCGAGAGGATGTCCTTGAGCCGCGCCGTGACCCGGGCCCGGGCGGCCTCGTCTCCCAGGAGCTCGGTGACCGAGGCTTCGAGCCGGTCGAGTCCGGAGTACGCCGCCAGGGCGCCCGACACCTCGGCGACCGACCCGAAGGTCTCCTGGGCCAGGAAGTCGGCCAGGGCCGTCGGGCTCGGGTAGTCGAAGACCGCCGTGGCCGGCAGCCGCAGGCCGGTGGCGCTGTTCAGCCGGTTGCGCAGTTCGACGGCGGTGAGCGAGTCGAACCCGACGTCCCGGAAGGAACGTTCGGCGTCCAGACTGCCCGGACCGGCCATCCCCAGCACCAGGGCGGCCTGCGACAGCACCAGCTCCCGCACCACCTCCCGCTGCTCGTCCGGCCCCAGCCCGGCCAACCGCGCGGCCAGGGCGCTCCGACCGTCGGC
>NZ_JBEPAA010000154.1:0-5573 GCF_040298365.1 Kitasatospora sp. NPDC001603 | reverse complement strand
GATGTCCTCGCGGGTGTAACGGAGTTGAAGGCGGCGGATGTCGTCCAGCCGGCGTTGTGGGCGGTGATGGTGTCGCTGGCGGCGGTCTGGGAGGCTGCCGGTGTCAAGCCTGCTGCGGTGGTGGGGCATTCGCAGGGTGAGATCGCGGCGGCGACGGTGGCCGGGATGCTGTCGCTGGAGGACGGTGCCCGGGTGGTGGCGCTGCGCTCTCAGTCGTTGAAGGTCCTGGCGGGGCTCGGCGGGATGCTCTCGGTGAGCCGGAGCGCCGCGGTGGTCGAGGAGCGGATCGCCCGGTTCGGTGAGCGGCTGTCGCTGGCGGCGGTCAACGGGCCGTCGGCGGTGGTGGTTTCGGGTGAGCCGGAGGCGCTGGAGGAGTTGAAGGCGGAGTTCGAGGCGGAGGGTGTCCGGGCCCGCCTTGTCGCGGTGGACTACGCCTCGCACTCGGCGCAGGTGGACCGCCTCGAAGCGGAGATCACCGAGGTCCTGGCCGGTATCGCGCCGCGACCGGGCCGGATCCCGATGGTTTCGGCGATGACCGGGGAGACGCTGACCGGTGAGGAGCTGGATGCCGCCTACTGGTACGGCAGCCTGCGCGCCACGGTGCACTTCGACCGCGCGGTGCGCACGCTCGCCGGTCAGGGGCACCAGGTCTTCGTCGAGGTGACTCCGCACCCGGTGCTGCTGGGCGCGATGAACGACACGCTCGAAGAGGTCGCGCTGGACTCCGCCGCGCTGCCGGCGGCCGTCTGCGGCACGCTGCGCCGCGACGACGGCGGTGCCCAGCGCCTGCTGGCCTCACTCGCCGAGGCCTTCGTCAACGGTGCCCCCGTGGACTGGCGCACGGTGCTCCCGGCCGCCGAGTCGGTGGAGCTGCCCACCTACGCCTTCCAGCACGAGCAGTTCTGGCCGCCGGCTGCGGCGCCGTCCCTCGGTGGGGACGCGGTCTCGCTCGGCCTGGGCGCGGTCGGTCACCCGCTGCTGGGCGCGGCCGTCGAGCTGGCCGGTGGCGCGGGGCTGGTCTGCACCGGGCGGCTGTCGCTGCGGACGCACCCCTGGCTGGCCGACCACGTGGTCGGCGGGGTCGCGCTCCTGCCGGGGACCGGCTTCGTCGAGATGGTGGTCCGGGCCGGTGACCAGGTGGGGTGCGGCCTGCTGGAGGAACTGACCCTCCAGGCGCCGCTGATCTTCCCGGCGGACGGCTCCGGTGTGCAGGTCCAGGTCGTGGTGGCCGCCGCCGATGCGGACGGCCGTCGGACCGTCGAGGTGTTCTCCCGCCCGGACGCCGCCGACGCGCAGCAGGCGTGGCTCCAGCACGCGAGCGGTCTGGTCGCCCACGCCGGTGAACCCGCGCTCGCCGAGGAGGACTTCGAGGTCTGGCCTCCGCGCGGGGCCACAGCGGTGGACGTCAGCGGTATGTACGAGGCGCTGGCCGGGACGCCCTACGGCTACGGCCCGGCGTTCCGGGGGCTGCGCGCGGTGTGGCGCCGGGGCGACGAGGTATTCGCCGAGGTGGCGCTACCCGAGGGCGTGGCCGCGGATGCGGGTGCGTTCGGTCTGCACCCGGCGCTCCTGGACGGCGTGTTGCACGCCAGCGCCCTGGTCGGCGGTTCCGAGGAGGGCGAGCCCGGGCAGGTGCGGCTGCCGTTCGCGTGGACGGGTGTCGAGCTGCACGCGGCGGGTGCGTCCGTGCTGCGGGCCCGGCTGCGCCGGGACGCGCAGGGCAGTCTGGTGCTGACGGCGGCGGATGCCACCGGTGCGCCGGTGGTCTCCGTCGAGTCGCTGATCACCCGCCCGGTGTCGGCCGACCAACTGAACTCCGCTGCCTCGACGGTGGCGGATGCCCTGTTCACCGTCGAGTGGGCACCGATCGCCGCTGCCGAGGCTCCGGCCGGGGCGTGGGCGCTGATCGGCGCCGACCGCTTCGGTCTGGCCGAGGCCCTGGACGCGGCCGGTGTACCGGTCCGGGCCTTCACGGACCTGGCCGGTCTGGCCGCCGCCACCGAGGCGGGGGAGATCGAGCCCGCCCTGGTGCTGGCCTGCGCCGGTGACCAGGGCAGTGACGACCCGGCGCGGGCGGCCGCGCGCGTGACCGGCGAGGTACTCGGCCTGGCCCAGGCCTGGCTGGCCGAGGAGCGTCTGGCCGAGGCCCGGTTGGTGGTCGTCACCCGGGGAGCCGTCGCTGCCGCGGCCGGGGAGCGGATCGCCGATCTGCCCGCCGCCGCCGTCTGGGGCCTGCTGCGCTCGGCGCAGTCGGAGAACCCCGGCCGACTCGTCCTGGTCGACCTGCCCGCCGGTGAGTCCGGTGCGCCCGCCACGGTGCTGCCGTCGGCGGTGGGCAGCGGTGAGTCCGAGCTGGTCGTCCGCGCCGACCAGGCCCACGGGCGGCGTCTGGCGCGCCCGGCGGGCGAGCTGGCGGTGCCCGAGGGCTCGTGGCGGCTGGAGCCGGACGCCGGCGGGTCACTGGAGGGGCTGACACCGGCGCCGGCGTCGCAGACGGGCGCCCCGCTGGAGACCGGACAGGTCCGGGTGGCGGTCCACGCGGCCGGGCTGAACTTCCGCGACGTGCTGATCGGCCTGGGGATGTACCCGGGCGGCGGTGTGATGGGCAGTGAGCTCGCGGGTACGGTGCTCGACCTCGGCCCCGAGGTGACCGGCCTCGCGGTCGGCGACCGGGTGATGGGCGTCGCCGCAGGCGGGTTCGGGCCGGTGGCGGTCACGGACGCCCGGCAGTTGGTGCGGATCCCGGAGGGCTGGACCTTCGCCGAGGCCGCGTCGGTGCCCGTGGCGTTCATGACGGCCTGGTACGCCCTGGTTGAACTGGCCCAGGCCGAGGCCGGCCGGCGGGTGCTCGTGCACGCGGGCGCCGGTGGCGTCGGCATGGCGGCGGTGCAGCTCGCCCGGCACCTGGGCCTGGAGGTGTTCGCGACGGCGAGTCCGGCGAAGTGGCCGGTGCTGGCCGCGATGGGCCTGGACGAAGCGCACATCTCCTCGTCCCGCGATGCCGGGTTCGAGGCGGAGTTCCTCGCCGCGACCGGCGGCGCGGGCGTGGACATCGTGGTGAACTCCCTGGCGGGCGAGCTGACGGACGCCTCGCTGCGGCTGCTGCCGCGCGGTGGGGCCTTCGTCGAGATGGGCCGTACCGACCTCCGTGACGCGGAGGCCCTGGCGGCGCAGTACCCGGGGGTCTTCTACCGGCCGTTCGATCTCGGCGAGGCCGGGCCCGAGCGGATGGGCGCGATGCTCGGCCGGATCGTCGACCTGATGGCGGCGGGCGAGCTGACGCGGCTCCCGGTCCGGGCCTGGGACATCCGGCGGGCGCGTGAGGCGTTCCGCTTCATGCAGCAGGCGCGCCACACCGGCAAGCTGGTCCTGACCGTCCCCGCCGAACTGCGCGCCCCCCGCACATCCGGGCGGACGGCGCTGGTGACGGGTGGCACGGGCACGCTGGGCGGTCTGGTCGCGCGGCATCTGGTGACCGCGGCCCAGGCGGACGGTCTGGTGCTGACCAGCCGTTCCGGCCCGGCTGCCGCCGGGGTGGCCGTGCTGGCGGCGGAGTTGGCGCGGTCGGGTGCGTCGGTGGACGTGGTCGCCTGTGACACGGCGGACCGTGAGGCGCTGGCCGCGCTGCTGGCGGCGATTCCGGCGGGGCGTCCGCTGCGGAGCGTGATCCACACCGCCGGTGTCCTGGACGACGGGATCATCGCCTCGCTGACGCCCGAGCGGGTGGCGGCGGTGATGCGGCCGAAGGCCGACGGTGCCTGGCACCTGCACGAGCTCACCCGGGGTCTGGACCTGGACCGGTTCGTGCTGTTCTCCTCGGCCGCGGCGACGTTCGGTGTTCCGGGTCAGGGCAACTACGTGGCGGCCAACGCGTTCCTGGACGCGCTGGCGGCCGACCGGCGGGCGGCCGGACTGCCCGCCACCTCGCTCGCCTGGGGCCTCTGGGCGGAGGTCAGCGGCCTGACCGGGCAGCTCTCGGACTCCGACCGGGCCCGCCTGACCCGCGGTGGCGCCGTGGCACTGAGCGCGGCCGAGGGCCTGGCCCTGCTGGACCAGGGGACCGCCCGCTCCGAGGCGCTGCTGGTGGCGACCCGGCTGGACCTCGCCGGGCTGCGCGCGCAGGCCGCGCGGAGCGCGGAGGTCCCGCCGCTCTGGCGGACCCTGGTCACGGCCGGGACCGGCCGGCGGACCGCCGCCTCGGGCGGCGTCGGCGCGGACTCGCTGCAACGGCAGCTGGCCGGCCTCTCCGAACAGGAGCGCACCCGGCTGCTCGTCGACCTGGTCCGGACCCACGTGGCGGCCGTGCTGGGGCACAGCTCCGCCGAGGCGGTCGAGCCGGGCCGGGCCTTCACCGACCTGGGCTTCGACTCGCTCACCGCGGTCGAGCTGCGCAACCGCCTGGGCACCGCGACCGGCCAGCGGCTGCCGGCCACCCTGGTCTTCGACTATCCCAACCCGGTCGCGCTGGCCGGCCACCTGCGGGCCCGGCTGCTCGGTGACGCCGAGCAGCCCGTGGACCTCCTGCCGGTCCGTCCGGCGGAGGCGGGAGCCGACGAGCCGATCGCGATCGTCGGGATGGCCTGCCGGCTCCCCGGCGACGTGAACGACCCCGACGGGTTCTGGCAGCTGCTCACCACCGGGGCGGACGCGATCTCCCGCTTCCCGGACGACCGCGGCTGGAACGTGGAGGGCCTCTACGACCCGGACCCCGAGAGCGTCGGCACCTCCTACACCCAGGAGGGCGGCTTCGTCGCGGACGCCGGCGGCTTCGACGCCGGGTTCTTCGGGATCTCGCCGCGTGAGGCGCTGGCGATGGACCCGCAGCAGCGCCAGCTGCTGGAGACGTCCTGGGAGGCGCTGGAGCGGGCCGGGATCGACCCCGCGACGCTGCGCGGCAGCCAGACCGGCGTCTTCGTCGGCGGGTTCGCGTCGGCCTACGGGCTCGGACTGGCGACCGGCGGCGAGGGAGCCGAAGGGCACCTGACGACCGGCTTCGCGACGAGCGTGATGTCCGGCCGGGTGTCCTACACGCTGGGCCTGGAGGGCCCGGCGGTGACCATCGACACCGCGTGCTCGTCCTCGCTAGTGGCGCTGCACATGGCCACCCAGGCGATCCGCTCCGGGGAGTGCTCGATGGCGCTCGCCGGCGGGGCCACCGTGATGGCGACCCCCGACGGCATCGTCGGGTTCAGCCAGCAGCGCGGTCTCGCGGTGGACGGCCGCTGCAAGGCCTTCTCGGCAGACGCGGACGGCATGGGCTTCGCCGAGGGCGCCGGCATGGTGGTCCTGGAGCGGCTGTCGGACGCGCGGCGCAACGGGCACCGGGTGCTCGCCGTGGTGCGCGGCTCGGCGGTGAACCAGGACGGTGCGTCGAACGGTCTGACGGCGCCGAACGGTCCGTCCCAGCAGCGGGTGATCCGCGCGGCGCTGGCGAACGCCGGCCTCACGGCCGCCGATGTGGACGTGGTGGAGGCGCATGGGACGGGGACCAAGCTGGGTGACCCGATCGAGGCGCAGGCGCTGCTGGCGACCTACGGTCAGGATCGTGGTGCCCGGAAGCCGCTGTGGCTGGG
>NZ_JBEPAA010000153.1:0-6027 GCF_040298365.1 Kitasatospora sp. NPDC001603 | reverse complement strand
CGCGTCGTCGCCAGCGACCACGCCACCTCCGCCGGATCCACCGACGGCCGCGCCGACACCCACGCGTGCAACCGCTCCGCCTGCGCCGTCAGCCCATCGGCCGTGCGGCCCGACACCAGCCAGGCGTCCGCCCCCGACACCACCGGCGCCGTCGCCGGGGTGTCACCCTCCTGGGGCTCGGCGCCCCCGGCCGGGGCCTCCTCCAGGATGATGTGCGCGTTGGTACCGCTCAGACCGAACGAGGACACCCCGGCCCGGCGGGCCCGCTCACCGGCCGGCCACGGCACGGCCTCGGTCAGCAGCCGGACCTCGCCTTCCGTCCAGTCGACGTGCGGCGACGGCACGTCCGCGTGCAGGGTCTTCGGCAGCTGCTCGTGCTGGAGCGCCAGCACCATCTTGATCACACCGGCGACACCCGCCGCCTGCTGGGAGTGGCCGATGTTGGACTTCACCGACCCCAGCAGCAGCGGCCGTCCCTCCGGACGGTCCTGGCCGTAGGTGGTGAGCAGCGCCTGCGCCTCGATCGGGTCGCCCAGCGTGGTGCCCGTGCCGTGCGCCTCGACCGCGTCCACGTCGGCGGCCGAGATCCGCGCGTTCGCCAGGGCCGCACGGATCACCCGCTGCTGGGACGGACCGTTCGGCGCCGTCAGACCGTTGGACGCGCCGTCCTGGTTCACGGCCGAACCGCGCACCACCGCGAGCACCTTGTGCCCGTTGCGCAGCGCGTCCGACAGGCGCTCGACGACGACCATGCCGGCGCCCTCACCCATCCCCATGCCGTCCGCGTCGGCCGAGAACGCCTTGCAACGCCCGTCCTCGGCCAGGCCGCGCTGCCGGGAGAACCCGACGAAGCCCATGGTGGTGGCCATGACCGTGACACCGCCCGCCAGCGCCAGCGAGCACTCCCCGGCGCGCACCGCCTGGCAGGCCAGGTGCAGCGCCACCAGCGACGACGAACACGCCGTGTCGACGGAGACCGCCGGCCCCTGCAGACCGAGCAGGTAGGAGATGCGGCCGGACATCACGCTGGCCGCACCACCGGTCATGAGGTGCCAGTCGAGCCCCTCCATGGTCTGCAGGGACTGGTGCGCGACGTAGTCGGAGGGGGCGACGCCGACGAACACGCCGGTCTGCGAGCCCCGGAGCGAGGCCGGGTCGACCCCGGCCCGCTCCAGCGCCTCCCAGGACGTCTCCAGCAGCAGCCGCTGCTGCGGGTCCATCGCCAGCGCCTCACGCGGCGAGATCCCGAAGAACCCGGCGTCGAACCCGGCCGCGTCCCGCAGGAACCCGCCTTCGACCACGTAGGACGTGCCCTGGTGGTCGGGGTCGGGGTCGTAGACGCCCTCGGTGTCCCAGCCGCGGTCGTCCGGGAACCCGGAGATCGCGTCCCCGCCGGCGGCGAGCAGCTCCCACAGTTCCTCGGGGGTCGTCACGCCCCCGGGGTAGCGGCAGCTCATGCCGACGATCGCCAGCGGTTCCGAGGCCGCCGAGACGAGCTGGCGGTTCCGCTGTCGCAGCCGCTCGGTTTCCTTCACGGAGGCACGCAGCGCTTCAAGGAGCTTGTCGGCCTGTCCGGTCATCGCTGCCTCCACGCATCGAGCATCATCAACATCACTCCGACTCGCCGTCCAGGGCCAGGCGGATCAGGCTGTCCGCGTCCAACTCGTCGATGGCCTCGGCCTCTTCGCCCTGGTCGCCGATCAGCGCGGCGTCCCGGACGTCGGCGAGCCGCATGAGCGCCTCCATCAGCCCGGCATCGCGGAACCTGGACAGCGGGACGGTCGCGAGGGCCTTCCGCAGCTTCTCCTCGGCCGCGTCCGCCTCGCCGTGCTCGGCGAGCTCCGGCAGCAGCTTCTCCAGCAGGAGCCCGGCCAGTTCCGTGGGGTTGGGGTAGTCGAACACCAGGGTGGCCGGCAGCCGCAGTCCGCTCGCGGTGCCCAGGCGGTTGCGCAGTTCGACCGCGGTGAGCGAGTCGAAGCCCAGGTCGGTGAAGGCCCGGGTGGACTCGACCGCCTCGACGGAGGCGTGCCCCAGCACGGCGCCCACGTGGGCCCGGACCAGGTCGACGAGCAGCCGCAGCCGCTCCGGCTCCGACACCCCGGCCAGCTGCTTGCGCAGCGAGTCCGCACCGACGGCGCCCGAGGCGGCGTGGCGCCGGCCCGTCCCGCCGCCGACCAGGGCCCGCCACAGCGGCGGGACGTCGGCGGCGCGGCCGGCCTGGGCCCGGAGCCCGGCCAGGTCGAGCTTGGCCGGGACCAGCACCGCCTCGTCCCTGGCGAGCGCCAGGTCCAGCAGCGCCAGGCCCTCGTCCGCGCTGAGCGCGGCGACGCCGCCGCGGTTGATCCGGGCGCGCTCGGAGTCGCTGAGCCGCCCGGTCAGTGCGCTGGCCTCGGCCCACATGCCCCAGGCGAGCGAGGTGGCGGGCAGTCCGGCCGCCCGGCGGTCGGCCGCCAGCGCGTCCAGGAACGCGTTGGCCGCCACGTAGTTGCCCTGACCGGGGCTGGCGAAGGTCGCCGCGGCCGAGGAGAACAGGGCGAAGTGCTCCAGGTCCAGACCCCGGGTGAGTTCGTGCAGGTTCCAGGCACCGTCGGCCTTGGGCCGCATCACGGCGGCCACCCGCTCGGGGGTCAGCGACGCGATGGTCGCGTCGTCCAGGACACCGGCGGTGTGGACCACGGTCGTCAGCGGAGCCCCGGCGGGGACTCCGGCCAGGACGGCGGCCAGGGCGTCGCGGTCCGCCGCGTCGCAGGCGAGCACGTCCACCGACGCGCCCGACTGCGCCAGCTCCGCGGCCAGCGCGGCCGCGCCCGGCGCGGCCGGGCCGGAACGGCCGGTCAGCACCAGCCCGTCGGCCCGCCCGGTGGTCACCAGATGCCTGGCCACCAGGCCGCCGAGCGTGCCCGTGCCACCCGTGACCAGCGCCGACCTGCCGCGCTCGCGGGGTTCGGCCGGGCCGGCGGTGACGGTGAGGACGAGCTTGCCGGTGTGGCGCGCCTGCTGCATGAAGCGGAACGCCTCACGCGCCCGCCGGATGTCCCAGGCCCGGACCGGGAGCCGCGTCAGCTCGCCCGCCGCCATCAGGTCGACGATCCGGCCGAGCATCGCGCCCATCCGCTCGGGCCCGGCCTCGCCCAGGTCGAACGGCCGGTAGAAGACCCCCGGGTACTGGACGGCCAGGGCCTCCGCGTCCCGGACGTCGGTGCGGCCCATCTCGACGAAGGCCCCACCGCGCGGCAGCAGCCGCAGCGAGGCGTCCGTCAGCTCGCCCGCCAGGGAGTTCACCACGATGTCCACGCCCGCGCCGCCGGTGGCGGCGAGGAACTCCGCCTCGAACCCGGCATCGCGGGACGAGGAGATGTGCGCCTCGTCCAGGCCCATCGCGGCCAGCACCGGCCACTTCGCCGGACTCGCCGTCGCGAACACCTCCAGGCCCAGGTGCCGGGCGAGCTGCACCGCCGCCATGCCGACGCCGCCGGTGCCCGCGTGCACGAGCACCCGCTGGCCGGCCTCGGCCTCGGCCAGTTCGACCAGGGCGTACCAGGCCGTCATGAACGCGCTCGGGACGGACGCGGCCTCGGCGAAGGTCCAGCCCTCCGGGATCCGCACCAGCTGCCGGGCGTCCGTGACCGCCACCGGGCCGAACGCGCCCTCGGCGACACCCATCACCCGGTCGCCCACGGCCAGCCCGGAGACTCCGGAGCCGACTTCGAGCACCGTTCCGGCGAGCTCACTGCCCATCACACCGCCGCCCGGGTACATCCCCAGGCCGATCAGTACGTCCCGGAAGTTCAGCCCGGCGACGCGGACCGCCACCCGGACCTGCCCGGCCTCCAGCACGTCACCCGCCTGCGGCGCCGCCGCGAGCACGAGGCCCTCCAGCGAACCGCCGGCGTCCGGCTCCAGCCGCCACGGGCCCTCGGGCACCGCCAGCTCGCCCGCCGGGCGCGCCAGGCGCCGCGCGTGGGCCAGGGTGCCGCGAACGGCGAGTTCGGGCTCGCCGGTGGCGAGTGCCGTCGGGAGGACGGCGATCTGCTCGGCGCCCGCGCCGGTCGGCAGGTCGATCAGGACGAGCCGGCCGGGGTTCTCCGACTGCGCCGAGCGCAGCAGGCCCCAGACGGCGGCGGCGGGCAGATCGGCGATCCGCTCCCCGGCCGCGGCAGCGACGGCCCCTCGGCTGACGACCACCAACCGGGCCTCGGCCAGACGCTCCTCGGCCAGCCAGGCCTGGGCCAGGCCCAGGGCGTCGCCGGTCGCCCGGCGGGCGGCCTCGGCCGCGTTGTCTCCCTCCACCTGGGCACCGGCGCAGGCCAGCACCAGGGCGGGCTCGATCTCCCCCGCCTCGGTGGCGGCGGCCAGACCGGCCAGGTCCGTGAACGAGCGGACCGGAACGCCGGAGGCCTCCAGCGCCTCGGCCAGACCGAAGCGGTCGGCGCCGATCAGCGCCCACGCCCCGGCCGGAGCCTCGGCCCCGGTGATCGGTGCCCACTCGACGGTGAACAGGGCATCCGCCACCCCGGCATCGTTCGACCGGAGTTGCTCGGCCGACACCGGACGGGTGATCAGCGACTCGACGGAGACCACCGGAGCCCCGGTGGCATCCGCCGCCGACAGCACCAGACTGCCCTGCGCATCCCGGCGCAGCCGGGCCCGCAGCACGGACGCACCCGCCGCGTGCAGCTCGACACCCGTCCACGCGAACGGCAACCGCACCTGGCCCTCGTCCTCGGCCCCGGCGACCAGGGCACTGGCGTGCAACACGCCGTCCAGCAGCGCCGGGTGCAGACCGAACGCGCCCGCATCGGCGGCCACGCCCTCGGGCAGTGCCACTTCCGCGAAGAGGTCCTCGCCCCGGCGCCACACCGCGCGCAGCCCCCGGAACGCCGGGCCGTAGCCGTAGGACGCCCCGGCGCCGGCCTCGTAGATGCCGGTCACGTCGACCGCCGTGGCCCCGCGCGGAGGCCAGACCGCGAAGTCCTCCTCCGCGACCGGCGCCTCCCCGGCGGGAGCGACGACGCCACCGGCGTGCTGCGTCCACTCCTCCTGCCCGTCGGGGCGGGAGAACACCTCGACGTTCCGACGGCCGTCCGCATCGGCGGCGGCCACCACGACCTGGACCTGCACACCGGAGCCGTCGGCAGGCAGCACCAGCGGCGCCTGGAGCGTCAGCTCCTCCAGCAGGCCGCAGCCCACCTGGTCACCGGCCCGGACCACCATCTCGACGAAGCCGGTCCCCGGCAGGAGCACCGCCCCACCGATCGCGTGATCGGCCAGCCACGGGTGCGTCCGCACGGACAGCCGCCCGGTGCAGACCAGCCCCGCACCACCGGCCAGTTCGACCGCCGCACCCAGCAGCGGGTGACCGACCGCACCGAGACCCAGCGACACCGCGTCCCCGCCCAGAGCCGGTCCGGCCGCACGCGGCCAGTACCGCTCGTGCTGGAAGGCGTACGTCGGCAGCTTGACGAGGTCGGCGGAGGGCAGAACCGTCGTCCAGTCGACCGCCACGCCGTTGACATGGGCCTCGGCGAGTGAGGCCAGCAGGCGCTGGGCACCGCCGTCGTCGCGGCGCAGCGTGCCGCAGACGGCCGCCGGCAGCGCGGCGGAGTCCAGCGCGACCTCTTCGAGCGTGTCGTTCATCGCGCCCAGCAGCACCGGGTGCGGAGTCACCTCGACGAAGACCTGGTGCCCCTGACCGGCGAGCGTGCGCACCGCGCGGTCGAAGTGCACCGTGGCGCGCAGGCTGCCGTACCAGTAGGCGGCGTCCAACTCCTCACCGTTCAGCGTCTCCCCGGTCATCGCCGAAACCATCGGCACCCGGCCCCGACGCGGAGCCACCGCCGCGAGAACCCCGGTGATCTCCGCTTCGAGACGGTCGACCTGGGCCGAGTGCGAGGCGTAGTCCACCGCGACCATCCGGGCCCGGACACCCTCCGCCTCGAACTCCGCCTTCAACTCCTCCAGCGCCTCGGGCTCACCCGAAACCACCACCGCCGACGGCCCGTTGACCGCCGCCAGCGACAGCCGCTC
>NZ_JBEPAA010000152.1:0-6113 GCF_040298365.1 Kitasatospora sp. NPDC001603 | reverse complement strand
CGAACTCACCGCCTCGGGGCGCCCGGTGGCCGGCCCGCCGCTGGTGGTGGCCTGCACCTCACCCGGCGGGGTCCGGCTCGCCGCCGATCGCGGCCCCCGCGCACACCGCGCGGGGGCCGGGGCCGTTCCGGTGTCCCGCGCCCGTGTGACGGCGCCGTGCCAAGGTTCCAGCTCTGCAACCAAACGGCCACCGACCTGCGAGCACAGCTGACGGGTCGGTAGGTTATGCCTCGCCGGACCGATGCCCGGGCGCCCTCACCGCGCCCGTGACCGACCGGATGACCTCACCGCTCTCCCAGGGGGATCACCACATGACCGCCGACACACCACGGGACGCCACGGCCTCGCCGCTCCCGCCGGTCTTCCAGCCGCTGCACCCGGACGACCCGCGCGAGGTCGGCGGCTACCGGCTCTTCGCCCGCCTCGGCGCCGGCGGCATGGGCCGGGTCTACCTGTCGTACACCCCGGGCGGCCGTCCGGTGGCGCTCAAGGTGGTCCGCCCGGAGTTCGCCGAGGACGGCGAGTTCCGCCGCCGCTTCGCGCAGGAGGTCAGCAACGCCCAGCGGATCCACGGCCTCTACACGGCCCAGGTGATCGACTCCGGCGGCCTGGACTCGGACGCCCCCTGGCTGGTCACCGCGTACGTGCCGGGCCCGTCGCTGCAGCAGGTGGTCCGCGAGAACGGCGCCCTGCCGGTGCGCACCGTGCTGCTGCTGATGGGCGGCATCGCCGAGGCGCTGCAGGCCATCCACAGCGTCGAGGTGGTGCACCGCGACCTCAAGCCGGCCAACGTGCTGGTGGCCGGCGACGGCCCGCGCGTGATCGACTTCGGTATCGCCCGGGCCGCCGACGCCACCGCGCTGACCGGCACCGGCTACCGGATCGGTTCGCCCGCCTTCATGTCGCCGGAGCAGGCACAGGGCCGCCCGGTCACCCCGGCCACCGACGTCTTCGCGCTCGGCGCGCTGGCCGCGTACGTGGCCGGCGGCACCGCGCCGTTCGGCGACGGCCCGGACACCGCCGTGCTCTACCGGGTGGTGCACGAGCAGGCCGACCTGGACGCCGTGCCGGCCGACCTGCGCGAGCTGATCATGCGCTGCCTGGCGAAGTCCCCCGAGGACCGCCCGAAGCCCGCCGAGATCATCCAGATCGCCCGCAACCACCCGTCGGTCGGCGGGCAGCTGCGGTTCGCCGACGACTGGCTGCCCCGGCAGGTCAACACCGAGATCACCCGCCGCTCGGACCTGCCGAAGACCCCGCCGACCCCGCTGCCGGCCGCGCCCACCGCGCCTCCGAGCGGCCCGCCGACCACCCCGCCGCAGCCCTTCGCGCCGCCGACCCACCCGGCCACCGCGGCCTCCTTCGGCGTTCCGGACTTCGGCACCCCCCGGCCGCAGCCGGTCACCCCGCCGCCGGGCTTCACCCCGCCGCCGCTCGGCGCGTACGGCCCTCCGCAGCCCGGCTACGAGGCCCCCACCGCGCCGGTGCTGCCCTCGCCGCCGACCGTTCAGCTGCGCCAGGAGCCGCCGTCCTACGACACCCCGCCGCCCGGCCCGGTGGTGACGGACACCCCGGCGCCCGAGCCCCGGCGCAAGGGCGTCTCCTGGAAGGTCCTGCTGGTGGTCGCCCTGGTGATGGCCCTCGGCGGCACCGCGGGCGGCGTGGTACTGGTGAAGAAGCTCGGCGACGACAACAAGAAGAACGACAGCGCGAGCACCGCCCAGCAGAGCCCCGGCAACCAGCCCCAGCCACTGCCGTCGCAGACCGCGGACGCCGGGGCGGCCGGCTCGCACAGCCCCTCGCCGACCCCGTCGTCCGCCGGGAAGGTGACGGCCGCGCCGTCGGCCACGACCAGCAACGGCGTGACCGCGCCCGCCCGGCCGGTCGGCTACACGCCGCTGCTCGACAAGAAGCCGCTGGCCATCCCCGGCACCGAGGCGTACTACGACTCCTACCGGATCGACCTGGACGGCGGGACGGTCGTGCCGCGCGGCAACGACCTCAAGTGGGGCCTGGGGCTGAACGCCACCGGCATCAGCAGCAAGGCCAACTCCTTCACCACGGCGGGGGACGACAAGTCCGACTTCGCGGTGATCACCGAGGCCAGCGTGACCCCGGAGCAGTGCGCGATCGCGATCGACTCGCGGCCCGACACCGACCTGTCCTTCAACCGGGTCTCGCCCGGACGCCTGCTCTGCGTCCGCGACCGGCTCACCCGCAACATCGCCATCGCGGTGGTCGAGATCGCCGACGGCACCACCGGCGCCGTCAAGCTCACCGTGAGCACCTGGCGGGCCAGCTGACCGGGCGCCCGCCCGGACTATCCTGACCAGGTCGAATCCCCACCGGACCGGAGCGAACCCGTGTACTTCACCGACCGCGGCATCGAGGAGCTGCAGAACCGGCGCGGCGACGAGGAGGTCACCTTCGAGTGGCTGGCCGAGCGCCTGCGCGAGTTCGTCGACCTCAACCCGGACTTCGAGATCCCGGTCGAACGGCTGGCCACCTGGCTGGCCCGGCTCGACGACGAGGACGACGAGTGACGCGGTAGACCGTGTCCGAAGGGCCCGGGAGGCACCCCTTAGGTTCTAGTGGTCGTCGCAACGCCCCAGCTCAGGGGATGCGATGGACTTCAAGATCCGGGAGAGGCGGGACCCTCAGGGGCCTGTGCGGCTTGACAGGGAGCGAGCGGCATACTCCCTGCTCATGCGGCAGGGACTGAGCAACACGGAAGCGTGTCGGATCGTCGGGGTGAATCCGAAGACCGGCAGACGCTGGCGCAACGGACGCGGTGCGTCCGGCACGAGCAGGGCGGTACCACCGATCAACGCGGTGGTACCGCCCTGCTCGCCGTCCCGGTACCTGAGCGAGGCCGAGCGGATCCACATCGCCGACCGGCTGCGGGAAAGGGCGACGATCCGTGAGGTCGCGGCCGAGCTGGGCCGCAGCCCCTCCACGGTCAGCCGGGAGATCCGCCGCAATCGCCACCCCTCCAGCGGTGCCTACCGCCCGCACGCGGCCCAGGCCCGGGCCGATGCCCGTCGGCCCCGCCCGAAGACGGGGAAGATCGCCGACAACCCGGAGCTCCGGGGCTTCATCCAGGACCACCTGAACGTGAAGTGGAGCCCCGAGCAGATCTGCCAGGCTCTGCGGGACACCTTTCCCGAGCGGCCGGAGATGCACGTGGTCCACGAGACGGTCTACCAGGCTCTCTACATCCAGGGCCGGGGCGAGTTGCGCCGCGAGATCGCGGCGGCCCTACGCACCGGACGCGCCCGCCGGGTTCCCCACCGCCAGGCCGCCGCACGCAGACCCAGGTTCGCCCACCCCATGGTCATGATCAGCGAACGCCCCGCCGAAGTCGAGGACCGAGCCGTGCCCGGCCACTGGGAGGGCGACCTGATCATCGGCAAGGACGGCGCCTCCGCCATCGGCACCCTCGTCGAGCGGGCCACCCGCTATGTGATGCTCCTGCACCTGCCCGCCGGCCGAACCGCCGAGCAGGTACGCGACGCCCTCGTGGACGCCGTCCGGACCCTGCCCGCCCACCTGACGCGCTCACTGACCTGGGACCAGGGCGCCGAGATGGCCGCCCACGGCTCCTTCAGCGTCGCCACCGACATCCCCGTCTACTTCTGCGACCCCGCCAGTCCCTGGCAACGCGGCTCGAACGAGAACACCAACGGCCTGCTGCGGCAGTACTTCCCCAAGGGCACCGACCTGGCCGCCCACACCGCGGAGCACCTGACCGCCGTGGCAGCCGAGCTCAACGGCCGGCCACGCAAAACGCTCGGCTGGGAAACCCCAGCCGAGCGCCTGCATAAACTGCTCGCGGCCTGAACAACCGACCACGTGTTGCAACGACCCTTAGAAACCGCACCCGCCTCCCGGGCCCTTCGCGTGCCGCGCCCCGTAGGGGGCGTCTCGGGGTTCGTTCCGGGTCGCTCTCCGGGGCGCCCCCGGGGCCGGATCCCTTGACTTCGCCGTCACGCGATATATCGTCTTTGGAAGAGGACGCGATACATCGCGAGTCGTAACGGGAGGCGGCAGACATGAGCCAGTGGACGGTCGAGGGCCCCGACAGGATCACCATCGACGGGGAGGTCGACGCCCTCCACGTACGGATCGTCGGAGGCGCCGTGAACGTGGTGGCCACCGAGGGCCCGGCCCGGCTGGAGGTCACCGAGCTGGAGGGCGAGCCCCTTCAGGTCACCCTCGCCGAGGGGGTGCTGACGGTCACCTACAAGGACCTCAGCTGGAGCGAGTTCGGCGAGTCGGTCAAGTCGGTGCAGTCCATCAAGTCGTTCTTCGGCGGGCTGCGGCGCACCCGCCGGGCCGTGGTCTCGCTGGCCGTACCGGCCGGCGCCAAGGTCAAGGCCGGCACCGTCTCGGCCGGCGCCACCGTCTCCGGCATCACCGCGCCGGTCTCGGTGCACAGCGCCAGCGGCGACGCCACCCTGGTCGGCCTGACCGGCCGGACGGAGGCCCACACCGTCTCCGGGGACGTCGACGCCCAGTCGCTCTCCGGCGACCTCAAGGTCAACACCGCCTCCGGGCAGGTCACCCTGGTCGCCGGCACCTCGGACAACGTGCAGGTCCACTCGGTCAACGGGGACGTCACCCTCGACCTCGACGTGGCCACCCCGTCGGAGATCCGGGTCACCACGGTGAGCGGCTCGGTCGGCGTCCGGCTGCCCTCGCTGGTCGACACCAAGGTCGAGGCGGGTACCAACAGCGGGGACGTCACCAGCACCTTCGAGCAGCTCAAGGTCGGCGGCTCCTGGGGCGCCAAGCGGCTCTCCGGCAAGCTCGGGGACGGCCGGGGCAACCTGGTGGTGACCACCGTCTCCGGCGCCGTCACCGTGCTCCGCCGGCCGGAGGCCGAGGACGACGGCCCCGTGATCGTCAAGGAACTCCCGGCCGGCCCCGACCTCGGCACCGGCCCCGACCTCACCAAGGAGGTCTGAGATGACCCCCGTCTTCGGCCACGGCCGCCTTCGCCTCTACCTGCTGAAGCTGCTCGACGAGGCACCGCGGCACGGCTACGAGGTCATCCGCCTCCTGGAGGAGCGCTTCCAGGGCCTGTACGCGCCCTCGGCCGGCACCGTCTACCCCCGGCTCGCCAAGCTGGAGCAGGAGGGCCTGGTGACGCAGAGCACCGAGGGCGGCCGCAAGGTCTACCGGCTCACCGAGGCCGGCCGGAGCGAGCTGGCGGCCCGCCAGGGCGAGCTGGACGAGCTGGAGCTGGAGATCCGCGACTCGGTGGCCCAGCTCGCCGGGGCGATCCGCGAGGACGTCCGGGACGGCGCCCGGAGCCTGCGCGAGGAGCTGTGGGGGGCGGCGAAGCAGGCGCCCCGCCCGGAGGGCGCCGAGAGCGGGGACCCGTGGGCCGGCCCCTGGGGGGACAAGGACGCCTGGCAGCGCGCCAAGGACGAGTTCGCCCAGTTCAAGAAGCAGGCCAAGGAGCAGGCCAAGCGCGCCAAGGAGCAGGAGAAGGCGGCCAAGGCCAAGGCGAAGGCCGCCGAGGAGGAGGCCCGCAGGCTCCGCGAGCAGTCCCGGGCGGCGCGGACGGCCGCCCAGCAGGAGGCGCTGCGGATCAAGCGCCGGGTCGAGCAGCAGGTCCGCGACCACGCGGCCCGCGGCGACTGGCCGACCGGACTGGCCGAGGGGCTCTCCGAACTCACCAAGGGTCTGGCCGGGCTGGCCGACGCCGCCCGCTGGGGCCACCCGGCGCAGGACGCCGAGGCACCCGCCGAGAAGGTCAGGGTCACCCGGATCGACCTCGACAAGGACGAGCCGGCCGGCACCGCCCCGGCCGACCTTCCGGCCTGGACCGCGACCGACCCGGCCGGTGATCCGGCCCGCGAGCTGGAGCGGCTGCTCGACCGCTTCCGGGACCAGGTCCGCGACGCGGCCCGGGACGGCGGGGTGACGCCCGAGCGGCTGGCCGAGGCCCGCTCGGTGCTGGGCACGGCCGGCGAGCGGCTGCGCCGCCTGCTGGGCTGACCGGGCCGCAGGCCCGTGCGGGCCGGCGCTCCCGCGGGAGCGCCGGCCCGCCGGCGGTCAGGGGGGGCGGACGCGCGTCCCCAAGACCGCCCCCCCCGCGGGCCGGG
>NZ_JBEPAA010000151.1:0-6735 GCF_040298365.1 Kitasatospora sp. NPDC001603 | reverse complement strand
CGCCGTCCCGGCGGCGGGCTCGGCCGGGCGCGGGCCGATCCACCCGGAGGTCCTCGGAACCGGGCGGGCGGCGTCCGGGGCCCGCGCGGCGGTGGCCGGCGGCACCAGCGGGGCGCTGCGCAGCGCGTCGAGGGCCTCGTCGTGGTCGCGGTGGGTGCGGGGCCGGCCAAGGTTCCCGAGCAGCAGTTCGGCGCGACCGTCGGCCAGGTGCAGCACCGCGATCCAGCCGCCCGGGCTCCACGGCCCGTCGCCGAGCGGCGCGGGTCAGCCGACCCGGAGGTCGAGGTGGTGCAGTTGGTGAACGCTAGCGGCCTTCGGCGCCGACCAGGATGTTGTCGTCCAGCCCGGGCCGAAGGTGTGGGCGGGGTCGTCCGCGCGGTCCGGCGGGCCGTAGCGGCGCACCGGATCCGAGGTGGCGCGCAGGACCGCGTGGGGCTGCAGGTCGGTGTCGTCGGGGTGGGCGACCGTAGAGGCCGGGACCGGGTGGGCCGGGGCGGGGTGCGTCGGCGGTGGCCGGGGCTTCTCCCCGGGGCGCAACGGGCCCGGCTTCGGGGCTGTCGGCGGTGGGCGTCGTTTCGCCCCGGGGGGACAACGGCCGCCGCCCGGGCTCCTTCGTCGGGACGGGCGGTGAGGGGGGCTCGGCCGAGGGAAGGGGCGATGAGGGAGGCTTCCGGTCGCTGCTGAGCACCGTGTCCATCACCTCCGGGTTCGGGCCCAGTCCTCTCGCGCAGCGCGGGGCCGACGGTCGGTCACGAGCGGCCAGTGCACGCCCCGGAGGCCACGATGGCGGTCAGCGGGATGCACAGGTAGAGGTGTTCCCACAGAAGTCGCGCCGCCGTACCGAGCGGCTCCCCGGCCCACGATGTGTTCGCGGTGCGCAGGGCCTGCACGGCCTCGTGGACGAGGGCGGCGTCCAGCTGTCGGAGGGGCCCTCGGCGCTGCGGGTCGAGGAACCTGTTGATGGCCGTCGCGAGCTGGTCACGCTCCAGGCGGCCTTCAGCGTGCTCCGGCCGGGTGCCCTGGGGGCGCGGATGCGGGTGGCGGCTGTCGGCGCCGATCGCCTCCCGCAGTCGCCCGGTCAGGTCGGCGCAGGACGTTGCCGGGGCGGGCACGGGGCAGTGGTCGAGCACGGACGTGGCCAGGGCGATCAGTGTGGTGTCGACACACACCTGTGTGCCGGTCTCCGGGCTCCGTACGGTACCCGCCGCGGCGGCGGCGCTTCGTGTGTCTTTCATGGCGGAAAGCCTGTCCGGCCCTGCCCGTTCCCGCGAGCAGTGGCGTCCTGCCGAGTGACCCAGCTTTCGCTCACGGTCGCGGTGTCGTGGTCTGTGTGTGTGCGTGAGCCCGTGGAGGGAGGGGGTGGCGTTGGCCTGCCTGGGTGAACCGAGGGCCGGTGACCAGTCCGGCCGTGGGTGGTGGACGAAGTGAGGGTGTGCACGCCACGCGGACCTCAGGCGAAGCGGCGGACACGGGCGGGGTCCGGCGTTGCAGGCCGGGCCTCGCCGCCCCTGTTCAGCGAATCGCGGGGACCCGCGGGACGGGGCGGTGGATCACAGGGCGATCAGGCCCAGGCCCAGCAGGCCGTGGCCGGAGCCGTAGTCGCCGGATCCGTAGCCGTTGCCGTCGTGGGCGCTGCCGGTACCGTAGGTGAGCTGCGTGCTCTCGCTGTAGCGTACGTGGCTGGTCGAAGCGTGCACGTGGTGGCTGTAGGACAACTGCCCGCCGCGGGGCATACCGGCGGCGAAGGCGCTGCCGGTGACCGGGACGGCGACGATGCCCGCGGCGAGCAGAGTGGTGGTGGCGGCGCGGGCTATGGTCTTGTTCATCGTCTGTCAGATCCTCTTCTCGGGACGGCTGCTGCCGTCCGGTGGGATCGACGCTAGGCGCCCGTCGCGAACGCTGCGCGGGCGCCGGGGCTGAACGGCCCAGGGCGCCGGGGCGGGCGCCCGGCCGGCCGAGGCCCGCGGAGATGGGCTGGCCCGTACTGCCCGTTCGGGCTGTGCGGGCCATCCGGCCAGCCCGTCCGCAGACATGCCAAGCGGTCATCCGGACGGCAGCAGGGGGTCGGCCGGGGGCGGGACGCGGGCCGCCGGGGCGCGGGCGCCGGGCGGTTCGGTTCAGCCTCCGAGGTCGAACCGTTCCCTGTCGAGGTCGCGCCTCAACTGCAGGATCGCCGTCATCGGGACATGGGTCTGGAGGCGGTCGGCCACCACGAGCGCCGCCCGACCGATCGGTTCTGCGGGGAACGCCGCGCCGAGCTGGCCCAGAAGGGCCACCGTCACCTCGACGAGGGCCTGGTCGACGCGTACGGATGTGCCGGTGCCGGCCGCGTAGGGAGTCGGTGGTCGAGGGAGGCGAGCAGGTCGCGCTCCTCGGGGCCGAGTGGTGTTGTCGTGCGTCGGTTCTCGGACGCCCCGTCACCGCGAGCGCCCGGTACCGGCATCCGCGGGAGGAAGGTGGCTCCGACAGCGTAGGGCCCGGCCCGCGGCCGGGCTGCCCGGTGTCTCGGAGGGTCTGGTCCCGCGCAGGCGGTCGTCCCGGCACGGAGATCAGGCCAGCACCAGCGAGCGCAGCAGGTCGGTTTCCTCGAAGCCGGCGGCGGCCAGCATCGCGCACCGCGGCGAAGCGTCCGGTGCGAGCAGGTCGACGGTGGCCAGAGCCTCGCATCCGGCACTGCGGTCCAGCAGTTCCAGCGAGCGTCCGATCCGGAACCGCCACAGGCCGGCCGGCACCGCTTCCACCGCGGGCCGGTGCGTCTCACGGCCGGCGTGCAGGCCGCCGTCGGGGGTGATCCAGTGGACGGGGTGGCCGGAAGGGTCCTGGCCTCCCGGGGGCGGACCGGCGGGGCGCGGGTGGGGCCGGTGCAGCAGGAGCCACTGGTCGCGGGTGCGGAACCCCACGTTGGTGAACGCCTCGGTGGTGACCGGGCGATTCTGCAGGGGCACGCCCGGGAGGTGGGGTGGCCACGGGCTCGGGCGGCCGAAGGCGGTGACGTCGCTGAGCCCGCTGCTACGTTCCAGGGCCGCCTGGACGAGGACGGCCGCGGCCGCGGGGCTCTCCCGGCAGTGAAGCCATGTCACGCCGCCCGCGAGACGCCCGGGGTCGGTCCGCCGGTGCAGCGCCATGGCACCCACGACCTGCCCGGACCCGTCGTACGCGACGAGGACCGTGCCCCGCGGAGCGCCACCGGGCGCCGTGGGGCGCCGCGCGGCGAGGACCGGCAACCGGTCGGCCGCGACGAGGTCCGTGATCGCGCGCCCGTCCCCGGCCGCCGCCGGCCGCACCCACACTGTCCGTCCAGCCCTGATCGCCACAACGACACTCCGTTTCCCGGCCACCCACAAGCACTTTCCGCCCCTGCTTCGAGGCCGGTCGCCATACGGCTCGCCGCCTGCGGGGCGAACCACCCGAATGCCGCACCCGCCGACGACCCTTCATCCTCACGGCGCCCCCGCGACCGGCAACCCCGGAAGGGGCAGCGGCAACCGCCATCGGCCAGTCACGGGCCCGGCAGCCGGACGAGCTCCCGTAGCGACCGGGCCGCCGCGGCGGCGCCGCGAAAGGCGCCACTGTCGACCCGCGCCAACACACCGGATCTCGGGGGCCGTCGGCAGCCACCCCGATCCCAGCCGCCTCGACGACGGTCGGCCTGTGCGTCCCGCCCGCGCGGTTCCGCCGCCGACGGGCAGGCAAGACGGCGAAAGGACCGGCAACCCTCCGGCGCGCGGACACCCTGCCGGGCCGGTGGCCTCACGTCCACCACACCTCACTGGTGCGCCTGCGGCCCGTCACCGGCCTGCTCCTCGCGCTCGCGACCGGCCGCCGCCGCGGGGCCGGGCCGGGCGCGTTCACCAGGAGGAATGGGGCCTGCGGATGGTGCCCGTATCGCCCGCCTAGGCAGATCGGTCCCGCAGGGTCGCCCGGATCGTCTTCCCGCTCCCCGGGTCGAGGGTCAGGGACAGGTTCTCGGCGAGCGCGCGGACCAGCAGCAGGCCGCGGCCGTGGCCGAGACCGGGTGCGAACGGGAGCACGACGGGCAGGGCCCGGCTGGTGTCGCTGGCCTCGATCCGCGTCCCGTCCGGGTGGGCGACCAGGGTCAGCTGTCCGGGACCGTCGGTGTGCCGGACGACGTTGGCGGCGAGTTCGGTGACGACGAGCAGGACGTCGGCGAGGTGGGCGGCCCTCGCGGGCCGGGTGTCGCGAAGGAACGCGGCGGCGGCGGCACGCAGTCCGCCCAGGCACCGGGGATCGTTGGCGAACGGCAGGGACAGGGAGACGCCGCTCGTGGCGGCACGGGGGCCGGCCGCGCGTGGGAGCGGTCGAACGGCGGGGATCGGCGTGGTGTTCATGACCGTGGGTCCTTCGTGTCCCGTCCGTCCGGTACGGAGCGGGCCGGCGGTCGGGACGGCGCGGCCCTCGGGCCGAGGGCCGCGCGGTTCGGCGGGACGGGGACTGGTCCCCGGTGGAGTCGGGGTCAGCGGGAGCAGGTCAGGTAACCGTCATACCAGACCTTCTCCCAGTGGGTGGGCTGCCACTTCTCCTGCCAGCCCGTCGGGTGCCACACCTTCGACCAGTGGCCCTGGTGCCAGGTGCAGTTGCCGTGCTGGTGGTCGAGCGAGCGGGCACTCGTCGCGGTGGTGTTCACCGGGGTCGCCGAGGCCGAGGCCGCGGTGGTCAGGGCGGCTCCGCCGGCCAGCAGCACGCCGGCAGCGGCCACGGCCAGGGAACGCCTGGATCGGGCGGGCTGCGCGCATGGCAGTACGCCTCCTTCCTTTGCCGTGGGGACGTGCGACGGGAAACAGGACCGACGGACGGACCGGGGTCGAAGACACTGCCCTCAGGGGGCGGCGGCGCCGGGCCGGTGCCACCGGGTGTTTCCCGACCTTGATTCGCCACCGGGCAGCATCCGGATTGCACCGCTTTGTCGGACGAGCCGGATCCACGGACCCGGAACGGCAGCACCCGCCCGCCGCGCGGGGCCGACGCGCAGCCACCGGGGATGCTGCCTGCGGTGGCACCGGGCCGGTGGGGCCTGCGCCCGTGTTCGTCGGTGGGCCCGGCGGCACCGGCCGGCCGTCGCCGCCGTAGGCGCGGCCGGTCAGGGCCCCAGTTCCGCCGACCCGGTGAAACCACGGGGTGAGGCCAATCCATGAGGGCCCCGGCCACGAATACCCTACGAGAGGTGGAACCCAGCCCGCCGCGCCGCCCAACCTCCGGAGGCCGCCGTGCGTACCGAACCCGACCGCCCGCAGCCACACCCGCGTCCGCACGACGAAGCGGCCCCGCCAGCGCGCGCGGCCACCCCCGCGGGGAGGCGGGGCCCGTGAACTCCGTCGCCTACCTGTACCCGCCGGCGGAGCCCCCGAGGAACCTGAAGGACCTGATGGCACGCGTCACCCGGGGCGACCACGAGGCGTTCGGACAGCTCTACGACGCGGTGGCCGGCCCGGTGTACGGCCTGGTACGGCGGGTCCTGCGCGACGAGGCCCAGTCCGAGGAGGTGACCCAGGAAGTGATGCTGGAGGTGTGGCGCGGCGCCGCACGCTACGAGCCGCACCGCGGTGACGTCGTGCCGTGGGTAATGACCATCGCCCACCGCCGGGCCGTGGACCGGGTCCGCCACTGCCAGGCCGCCGCCGAGCGGGACCAACGGGCCGCCGCGCGCGGCCGGGAGACCCCGTTCGACGAGGTCGCCGAACAGGCCCAGACCCACCTCGACCAGCAACAGGTCCGCCACTGCCTGCGCGGGCTCACCGGGCCGCAACGCGAGTCCGTCCTGCTGGCCTACTACCACGGCCTGACCTACCGGGAGGTGGCCGAGCGCCTCAGCACACCGCTGGGCACGGTCAAGTCCCGCATGCGCGACGCCCTCATCCGGCTGCGCGACTGTCTGGAGGCCGGATCATGACCACGCCCGCCGACGCCGACCCCCACCTGCACACCGGCGCGTACGCACTGAACGCCCTCGACCCCGACGAACACGAGGCCTTCGAGGCCCACCTGGACGGCTGCGACACCTGCGCCGTGGAGGTCGCCGGCTTCGCCACCGCGCTGGCCCGGCTCGGCGCGGCCGACCGCCTGCGGCCACCGCCCGCGCTGCGGGCACGGGTCATGGCACGCCTCGACGACGAGCAGCAGTTGCCGCCCCTCCACCGGGACACCCGGGCCGCACCGCGACCGCACCGCCCACGCGGCTCGGCCCGCTGGCCGCGCTTCGCCCTGGCGGCCTCGCTGGCAGCAGCCACCGCGCTGGGAGCGCTCAGCGTCCAGCAACACGACCAGGCGCAACAGGCCCGGGCCGAGACCGAACAGCTGCGCACCCGGCAGGCGGCCTTCGGCGAGCTGCTGACCGCCCCCGACGCCCGGGTTACCAGCACGAACGCCACGAACGGGACGGATGGCACGGGCACCCTCGTCTGGTCGACCAGCCGCAACCTCGCGGGCTTCCTCGCCTCCGGCCTCCCCGACCCCGGACCGGGCCGGGTCTACGAACTCTGGCTCGACCGTGCGGGCACCCTCAGCCCGGCCGGACTGCTCCCGGACGGCGACGGCGCCCTCGTCCTGACCGCCCCCCTCGACGGCGCCCGCGCCGTTGCCCTGACCCAGGAACCCGCTGGCGGGTCCGCCCAGCCCACCGGCGAACCCCTCATGGCCCTGCGTCTACCTCCCACCCACCCGGCCTGACCTTCGGGGGCCCATGCGCCGAGAAACCCACCGACACGGCTCAGGCGTCGA
>NZ_JBEPAA010000150.1:0-6811 GCF_040298365.1 Kitasatospora sp. NPDC001603 | reverse complement strand
CCGGTGACACCGATCGCGGCGCGCACCGCCTGCGGCGCGGTGGCGATGTCGTGGCCCGCCACCCGGGCCTGTCCGCCGTCGGCCCCGATCAGGGTGGAGAGGATCTTGACGACGGTGGTCTTGCCGGCCCCGTTCGGGCCGAGCAGGGAGAACACCGTTCCTTCGGGGACGGCGAGGTCGATCCCGGCGAGGACGCTCTTGTCGCCGTAGGACTTGCGCAGCCCGTTCGCCGCGATGGCCAGGTCGGTCATGAGAGGTGCTCCTTCAGAGGCTGCGAACAGTGGTGCGGGGGCTGTGAGCGGTTCGGAGGCTGCGGGTGGTGCGGGGGCTGCGGGCGGTTCAGAGGCTGCGGGCGGTGATGTCGCCGTAGGAGGTGGTGGCGCGGATGGTGAGTGCGGCGTCGGTGCCGGTGGTGTTCTGGAGGGTGTTGTGGATCCGGCCGTGGGCGGTGCCGGCGTCGAGGGTGGCGCAGACGCCGCGGGCGGCGCCGATCTCGATGGCGCCGGCGTCGGTGCGCAGGTCGAGGGTGCCGCCGGTGGCCTCGGTGATCCGCAGGTCGCCCTTGCGGGTGCTGAGCTGCGCGGAGCCGCCCAGCCGGCCGACGGTGATGTCGCCCGCGAGGAGGGTGAGGTGGGCGTTCGCGGTCTCGTCGAGCTTGACCGAGCCCTGGGCGCCGTCGAGGGTGACATCGCCCAGGCGTCCGACGCCCCGCAGGTCGGCGGCGGCCGTCTTCGCCTGGATCCGGGAGCCGGCGGGGAGCTGGACGGTGACCTCGACGGCGCCGGACTGGCCGAGGAGGCGGTGGGCGGCCGGGGCGGCGGCGATCCGCAGGACGCCGTCGGTGTACTCGACCGTGATCCGCTCGGCGGCCTTCACGTCGGCGCCCTTGGCGGCGTTCGCGGGGAGGACCTCGACGGTGGTGTCGCTGCGGTCGGCGGCGATCAGCCGGACGCTGCCGGCGGGGATGTCGAGGACGGCGGCGATCGGGGTGGTGGTGGCGAACTTCTGCATCGTTCTTCTCCTTCTGCGGCGGCGGGCACTCGGTCGGCCCGTCGTTTCCGATGAGGGAAAAGCTACGTTGCATTCACAATGTTGGCAACAGGCTCGTTGCGTCAGAATCCCATCTCCGCAGGTAGTTGCGGTGATTTCATTGCAATGATTTCGCGCCTAATGCAACGAGCCGCTATCGATTCGTTGCAATGGATTGAGAGTGAACGCTATGCTCGGCGCACTACCCACCCCGAAGGAGACCGCGATGCCCGGAGGCAGGCTCACCCAGCAGGAACGCCAGCAGATCGCGCTCGGGCTGGCCGACGGCCTCCCCTACGCCGAGATCGCCAGGCGGCTCGACCGCCCGACCTCGACGATCACGCGCGAGGTGATGCGCAACGGCGGCCCCAGCGGCTACCGCGCCGACCTGGCCCAGCGCGCCACCGGGCACCGCGCCCGCCGCCGGCAGGCGGCGCCCCGGGACCCCGCCGCCGTCCCGCAGGAGCACGGCCGCGACGCCGACGCGGTGCGCGCGTACGAGGAGGTGTTCACCACCGCGATGCTGCAGTCGGGCATGCCCCAGATGATGGCCCGGGTGATGGCCTGCCTCTGCCTCACCGACTCGGGCAGCCTCACCGCGTCCGAACTCGTCCAGCGCCTCCAGGTCAGCCCGGCATCCGTCTCCAAGGCGATCACGTTCCTCGACGCCCAGGGCTTCATCCGCCGGGAGCGGGACGAGCGCCGCCGGGAGCGCTACCTCGTCGACAACGACATCTGGTACCAGTCGATGATCGCCAGCGCCCGCTCCACCGCCCAGATCGCCGAGACCGCACGCCAGGGCGTCGGCGTGCTCGACGCCGGCACGCCGGCCGGCGCCCGCCTCGAAAACATCGCCCGCTTCCTCGACTTCGTCTCCGAGAGCATCGCCCGGTCCGCCGAGCAGGCCCGCGAGATCCTGCACCCGCAGCCCGCGGCGGCACCGGACGGCGCCACCGGGCCGGTGTCGGACGGCTGACCGGCCAGCCGTCACCGGCGCCCCCGGGTCAGGTGCCCAGGCGCAGCGGGGTGAGCCGGGTGGCGACCAGGTTGGTGGCCCCGCGGTCCCGTTCGACGTGACCGTGCACCAGCAGGCCGGCCCGGTCCAGGGCGGTGCGGCGCTGGGACTCCCAGACCGGGCGGCTGCAGATCACGTTGATCAGGCCGGTCTCGTCCTCCAGGCTGAGGAACAGCACACCGCCCGCCGTCGGCGGCCGCTGGCGGTGCGTCACCAGTCCGCCGACCACCACCGCCGAGCCGGGTTCCACCCCCGGCAGCTGGGCGGCGGTCAGTGCGCCGCCGCGCTCCAGGTGCGCGCGCAGGTGCTGGACGGGGTGGCTGGTGGCGGAGGCCCCGGTGGCCCAGAGGTCGGCGATGGTCTCCTCCACCGGGGTCATCTCGGGCAGCGGCGGGGCCTCGGTGCCGGGCGTGGTGCCGGGGATCAGCGCCGTCGACACTCCGGCGAACGCCCCGGCGGCCCAGAGCGCCTGACGCCGGCCCAGCCCGAAGCAGCCGAACGCGCCCGCCGCGGCGAGGGCCTCCAGGACCGGCGCGGGCAGGCCCGTGCGCCGCGCGAAGTCCTCCAGGTCGGCGTACGGCTGCCCGGCCGCGATCGCCTCGGCCTGCGGGGTGCCGACCCCGCGCACGGTGTCCAGCCCGAGCCGGATGGCCGCCTGCGGTTTGCCGGCGGTGAGCGGCGGCTCCGGGGTCGGCCCCCGGTACGGCTCCAGGGTCGGCCGGGCCCCACTGGCGTTGACGTCCACCCCGCGCACCCGTACGCCGTGCCGCCGGGCGTCCGAGATCAGGCTGAGCGGCGCGTAGAAGCCCATCGGCTGGTTGGCCAGCAGCGCACAGGTGAAGGCGGCCGGGTAGTGGTACTTGAGCCAGGCGCTCGCGTACACCAGGTGGGCGAAGCTGATCGCGTGGCTCTCCGGGAAGCCGTAGTGGGAGAAGGCCTCGATCTTGACGTAGACGTCCTCGGCGGTCTCCGGCGGGATGCCGCGTTCGGCCATGCCGCCCAGCAGCCGCTCGCGCAGCCGGGCGACCCGCTCGTGCGAGCGCTTGGAGCCCATCGCCTGGCGCAGCCGGTCCGCCTCGGCGGGGGTGAACCCGGCGCAGTCGATGGCCAGTTGCATCATCTGCTCCTGGAACAGCGGCACCCCGAGGGTCTTGCCGAGCGCGTTCTCCATCAACGGGTGCGGGCAGCCGGCCGGTTCGACCCCGGCCCGGCGGCGCAGGTACGGATGGACCGAGCCGCCCTGGATCGGGCCCGGGCGGATCAGCGCCACCTCGACCACCAAGTCGTAGAAGTGGTCCGGCTTGAGCCGCGGCAGGGTCGCCATCTGGGCGCGCGACTCGACCTGGAAGACACCGACCGTGTCGGCCCGGCGCAGCATCGCGTACACGCCCGCGTCGTCGACCGGGATGGTCGCCAGGTCGTAGTGCGCGCCGTGGTGTTCGGCGATCAGGTCGCAGGTGTCGTGCAGGGCGGAGAGCATGCCGAGGCCCAGCAGGTCGATCTTGACCAGTCCGGCACCGGCCGTGGAGTCCTTGTCCCACTGCAGCACCGACCGCCCCGGCATCCGGGCCCACTCGGTCGGGCAGATCTCGGCGATCGGCTCCCTGGTGAGCACCATGCCGCCCGAGTGGATGCCCAGGTGGCGCGGCAGGCCGTGCAGTTGACCGGCCAGGGCGAGCACGTCGGCGGGGATGACGGCGTCCGGGCCGGGCGCGGAGCGGAAGTCGCTCTGCCGGCTGAAGGCGTCCACCTGCCCCTGCGGGTAGCCGAGCACCCGGGCCGCGTCGCGCAGCGCCAGCCGGGGCCGGTAGGTGATCACGTTGGCGACCTGGGCGGCGTGCTCGCGCCCGTAGCGGCGGTAGACGTACTGGATGACCTCCTCGCGGCGGCGGTGCTCGATGTCCAGGTCGATGTCGGGCGGGCCGTCCCGGGCGACGGAGAGAAAGCGTTCGAACAGCAGCCGGTAGTGGATCGGGTCGACGGCGGTGATGCCGAGCGCGTAGCAGACCGCCGAGTTGGCCGCCGACCCCCGGCCCTGGCACCAGATGGACTCCCGGCGGCAGAAGTCGACGATGTCGTGGACGATCAGGAAGTACCCGGCCAGCTCCAGGTCCTCGATGACGTCCAGTTCCTTGCCGAGCTGCCGGCGGGCGGCCGCGTTCCCGGGCCCGAAGCGGGCCGGGCCGCCGGCGGCGACCAGCGCGCGCAGATGGCTGATCTCGGTGTGGCCGGGCGGGACGGGGAAGCCGGGCAGCTCCGGGTCGAGCCGGGTGAAGTCGAACGCGCAGGCCCGGGCCAGGTCGACGGTGGCCTGCCGCACCCCCGGGAAGCGGGCCAGCCGGGCCGCCATCTCGCGGCCCGAGCGCAGGTGCGCGGTGCCGGCCGCCTGCGTCCAGCCCGCCGCGTCCTGGAGCGTCCGGCGCTCGTGCAGGGCGGCCAGGCTCTGGGCCAGCCGGCCCTGGGCCGGGCCCGCGTGGTGCGCGTTGGTGGAGGCGACGACGGGGAGGCCGAGCCGGGCCGCCAGCGCGGCGAGGGCGTCGTTGCGCAGGTCGTCGCCGGGCAGCCACTGATCGATCAGCTCGACGTGGACGTTCTCGCGGCCGAACGCCTCGGTGAGGGTGCGCAGCCGGCGCTCGGCCCCGTCGACGTCCCGGGAGGTGTCCGCGCGGGCCCCGCCCCCGGTGGCTCCAGCGGCCAGGGCGGATCCGGCGGCTCCGGCGCCGGGAGCGGATGCGGCGGCTCCGGCGGCCAGGGCGGCCGGGACCCGGCCGAGGCGGCAGCCGGTGAGCACCGCCCAGTGGCCGTCGTGCGCGTCGGCGAGCGCGGCGAAGTCGTACGCCGGACGGCCCTTGGCCCCGCCCGCCAGCTGGGCGGCGCCGATCGCCGCGGAGAGCCGGCGGTAGCCGGCCGGGTCGCGGGCCAGGACGAGCAGGTGCTCCACCTCCTGGTCGCGGCGCAGCGTCAACTCGGCGCCGAACACCGTGCCGACGCCCGCCTCGCGGGCCGCCTCGGCGAAGCGGACCGCGCCGTAGAGGCCGTCGTGGTCGGTGAGCGCGAGCACCTCGACGCCCAGCCGGGCGGCCTCCGCGACCAGCTCCTCGGGGTCGCTGGCACCGTCGAGGAAGCTGAAGGCCGAGTGGACGTGCAGTTCCGCCCAGGCCGGATCGCCGGTCGGCCCGGCCGGCCCGGGGCCGCGGTCCTCGGCCCGGCGGCGGATCGGCACCACCTGGCCGGCGGCCGGGCCCGGCCGGCCACCGGCCAGGCGTCGGTGCAGCTCGCTCCAGGGGAGCGCGGGGTGGCTGGTGAATCCCATCGGGGGTTGTCGCCTTCGGTCTCTCGCTCGTGTCCTGCCCCCCTGCCGTGCTCCCCGCCGGCCTCTCCTCGCCGGCCCCTCCCTGCCGTGCTCCGTCCCTGCCGCTCCGTCCCTGCCGCACCGCCGCCGTGCTCCGTCAGTCGTAACCGGCCTCCAGGAACCACTCGCCGTTCTCCACCGTGAGCAGCAGCGCCCGCCCGTCCGCCACCGTGACCTGGAAACGTGCCCGGCGGCGGGCGCGCGCCTGGTCCCACCAGTACTCGACCGCCGGCCAGGGTCCGGTCCAGCCGTCGACCACCAGGTCCCGACCGCGCACCGCGATCCGGGCCGGCCGGGCCGACACCCCCGCCCGGCCGTCCACGTTCACCGGCCGCCCGGCCGTGTCCAGCACCGCGACCGGCACCGGGGCGCGGTGCACCACGGCCGGCCAGACGTCCCGCAGCCGCCCCGGCCAGGGCGCGTCGGCCGGCGCCGCCGGGTCGTACGGCTCGCCCCACGGCACCCGGACCACCTGCTCGCCCGGTCCCCGCCCGCCGGCCGGTTCGATCCGGCGCAGCCCGGCGTGCCCGAGCACCGCCTGGACCCGGGCCACCGCCCGCTCCACCCGGTCGTCCGCGACCGCCTGCCCCCAGAGCGCCAGCTGCCGGCCCTGGTCGGGCGAGAGGTCGTCGGGTACGAGCCGCAGGGCGGTGAACCCCGCGTCGTGCGACGGCCCGCCGTCCGGCACGGCGAACGTCCCCGCGCCCTGCCAGGCCTGGAGCTGCCAGCGGACGCGCTCGGCGAGCGCCGCCGCCGACAGCCGGCCCTCGTGCCGCCAGAGCCGCGAGACGGTCCGCCCGTCCGCGCAGGCCACCTCGACGGCGACCCGCTGGCAGGTCAGACCTGCCCCGGCGAGCCGCTGGTGCAACTGCTCGGCCAGGGTGCGGGCGACGAACACCAGCGGTTCGGCGAGCGCCTCCGGCGGGTCGAAGCACTGCTCGACGGAGAGGTCCGGCCCCTCCGTCCGCGGCACCAGCGGGCGCGGCTGCAGCCCCCGGGCCAGCCGGTGGGCGGCCGTGCCCGCCGGGCCGAAGCGGTCCGCGACCGCCTCGGCGGGCAGCGCGGCGAACGCCCCGACGGTGGGCAGGCCGAGCCGGTCCAGCAGCTCCGCCAGCCCCTCATCGCCGAGCGCGGCCACCGGATAGGGGGCGAGGAACTCCGCCGTCCGGCCGGCCGGCACCAGCACCCCCGCCCGGGCTGCCAGCACGGCGGCGAACAGGCCGTCGGCGACCCCGATCCGGGCCAGCGGCAGCGCGTCCGCCTCCCCGGGGCGCGCCTCGGTGTCCGGCCCGGAATCCGGGCCATCCCGGGCAGCCACCGGCTCGGGACGATCCGCACGCAGCCCCTCTCCTCCGGGGCGTCGTCCAGGTGGAAGATCGCGGCGGCCACCCGGTGGTGGGTGTGCGGGAAGAACG